>NZ_JAPFCD010000080.1:0-17849 GCF_026153155.1 Photorhabdus aballayi
ACGCGATTAAACAGTACGCGACTAAACAGCGGTGGATTGACCTACAGAAATAATGAGAGCGAGAAGATGCAAGCTATAAATATTATCGGGCTGTTCGCATTTTTCTTTATCACTTCGATGGCATGGGGCAATAATTTACCCCAAGCTATAGAGCGCTATTTCCAGCAAATACATAGGGATAATCATCACAAAGTTTCGGTTAACATCAGAACCCCTGAACAACAATGGCCCCAATGTGAACGGCCAGAAATTCAACCCGCTATTGGTGGTCAACATTGGGGAAATCTCTCTTTACCTGTTATCTGCCATCAACAGCGCAAATTCATTCAAGTCGCTGTCAGCGTGACGGGAAATTATCTGGTTACTCGCCGTGCCCTCTCACGTAATGATGTTTTATCAGAGAAAGATTTTCAGGTCAGAAGTGGATTACTGGAAAAACTACCGCATGATCTGGTCATTAACAAAAATGAGATAAAAAACAGTATTGCGATACGTAACATCCCGGCGGGGCAGGCAATTACGCATAATATGTTACGCCGCCCGTGGGCGGTACGGTCAGGCCAGAGTGTGGTGGTGATTGTGCAGGGAAATGGCTTTCAGATACGGAACGAAGGGAAAGCTATTAATAACGCCGCTATTTCTGATAAAGTCAGAGTTCGAATGAATTCAGGACATGTTATAACCGGCCAGGCATTAGAAAACGGCAATGTAAAAATCATGTTATAAGTTCTAAAGTTTTCTTCTACTATGCCGATATAACCAGCAGAGCACGATTTGCAGGTATGCAAATGGCATGTAACCTGCTCCGATCCATAGGTGAACCTATGCCTGGCCATAAAGGATAATGATTATGAGTATCGAACGCACTCACCCCTTATTAGCTATCGCTGCTGTTCAACAGCGACCCACTAATGAAAGCAGCGCCCAGGGCACCCGCAAAACCTCCGGCGTTACCTTACAAAGCAGCGATGCACAAGTAAAACTGAGCGAAGCACAAACAAAACTGGTTCAACCAAGCAGCCAGGATATCAATATCCAAAAGGTGCAAAAGTTGAAAGAAGCTATTGCTCAAGGAACCTTAAAAATGAACAGCGGTAAAATCGCAGACGCTTTACTCAAAGAAGCCGCCGAAAACTTTCAGTACGATAAAAAATAATTGCACCCGCTATGGAAGAACTACAACAATTACTCGAACAGCAAGTGACCTATTTGACCTCGCTGACCCAAACTATGGCGGAAGAGCAGCGTATTTTGTGCGCAGGTTTTATTGAAGCACGAGATTTGCACCAGATAACAGAACGAAAAAATTTTTTGTTATCTGCTCTTAGCCATTCAGAACAGCAACGTCTTAATTTGAGCAAAGCATTAAACATCACTGCGCCTTATGATAAGCAACCTGCGCTTGCCGCATTATGGCAACAGATCGGCAAAGCGGTTACCCAGATTCGTGATTTAAACACCCATAATGGTCTGCTATTAACTCAACATCTTGAACTAAACAGCCAAGCTATCGCTTTTCTAAAAAGCCACCATAGCCCTTCTCTTTATGGCTCAAACGGCCAAGCTGCCCGTCACTCTATGCTTTCCGGCCATAGAGTGCAGGTTTAATTAAGTGCATTACCGCCCATTGCGGTAGTGCTGCTTTTTATTGTTTTGATCGTATTTGTAAGCACCACCCTCCTGTTCAAATCGGGCTTCGTATCTGCTCACAGAGTCCTCAAGCATGAATAATTCAAACGAAATGTACTGTGAAACGGTTGTTGCAATCAGGGAAGAACGGATTAGCAAAAATCACCGTTTGTAAGCCAACGTAACAATTGCTCAACAATAACGTTTTGCGTGTTGCAAAAATATACTGCAAAATAGGAATAAGCAACAACGGGGAATTATCAAAAATCGGGCTAATGGATTAACAACGAGAGCACCCTTCATTTCATTGATCTATATTGGGAATAACACATTGATGCACAAAAAACTAAAAAAAAGCAAATCGAGCGGACAACAGATACCAAAAACACCTCAGCAACAATTCAAAACTTACTGGACGTCCATCGAAAAATACCAGTTGAAGATCGCCAAGTTACAACAGCAGCAAGACGAACTGTTCATGCGCTTTCAACAAGAGGTCTTACCGGTAGAGCATCAATATATGCAGTCCAGATATGATAAAGCGGCGCGGTTGCTTTCATTTGCCGATAAAAAATCGCTGGGGAAAAACCAACGAAGAGAATTATTTTCCTGGATAGAAGAAGAGCTTGCTGAGTTATGTACTTACCCCTTTAACGAAAACCTCGATCTCAATAAGTTGACCGATCACTTTTCCAATCTTCATGCGTTTAAAGAAGAGGAAATTCCGACGCCAGAACAGATGGCTGAGATCCGGCAGACTTTTGGTGAATATTTTGATCTTAATGAAGAAATATCTGATGAAGAATTACTTGATATGATAAAAAATCCCGAAAAAATGCGTTCCACCATAGAACAGCATTTTCAACGGGAATCAGAACATTTCCACGATGAATATGATGCAGAAGAGACCACTGACTTCGATCCTGCGGCAGAAGACCAGAAAAAACTGGATTCTTTGTTTAAATCGCAGGAAGTGAGCCAAATGTATAGAAAAATAGCCAAGGTACTGCATCCAGATCGTGAACAGGATTTAGATGAGAAAAAGAAAAAAAACCAATTGATGGTACAGTTATCACAAGCCAAGAAAGATAATGATGTCTGGACGATAATAAACATGTACCACAAGTACATTGATCCAACTTTCAGTTTTAACAGCCGGGATATATCCGACGTCAATAAATTGCTCAAAGCACGTATAGATATATTAGCCAATGAACTTAATCAGCTAAAAAAATCTGATTCATTACCGGGCATGATTTGGCGCACATTGGGAGGTGAAACATCGAAAGCAATAGAGAATAACCTCCACGAACATTGCAAAAAATTGCGGCAAAATATAGAAAACGAAATCCAACTGCGCGAAAGCTTACGCTCACTCACTGTACTAAAAAGCTACCTTGCAGAACGACGTGATGCCTTAGAATTTGAACAAGAAATGATTGACTATTTTTTCAAACAATATTGAATCCGCTGAGTCTGACGTAAATTTCAGCGGCTTAATTATATAGCTTACCGACCATTAGCCGCGCACTGCGTCAGTGCATCACCACCCATTGTGGTAGTCCCATTTCCTTGTAATATATACAAAGCATGGGGCTGCCCTAGATTAGACCATCATTTGATATTCTCAAAAACATAAACTGCACCGGCTTTGGGCTTAGAATCGACACTCTCTACTACTGCACCAACAGCAAAACTTGTCCCCGCCTTATTCAGGCCGACAGGTCCACCAAAACCATTTAAATTGTCTGAAGGGTTCAAAATCTCCATCGGTGTTTCCATATTCCACTTACCATTCAGACAGGTATACACATATACCCGATAAGACGCTCCCACTGCCAGACGATCTCCCGCATCATTCAGTTCGAGAGAGCTACCAAAATATACGCTACTTGCCGGGGCCGAAAACTTAATGGGATTTTCTGTATCCCAGATCCCATTCGTGCGCGTATACAGATAAACCTCCCCATCTGTGGAGTTATAAAACTCTATCCCCACCGCTAAGCGATCTCCTTCTGCATTCAGGCTAAAAGCCCTACCCACGAATAGGTTATTTTCAGGGACCTTGAACTTAATGGGGTTCTCTCCATCCCAGATCCCATTTGTGCGTGTATACACATAAATCACAGGAGCATAATCACGCACCGCCAGACAGTTTCCCGCAGCACTCAGGTGGGCAATCCAGCCAAACTCATAAGAATCGGAAGGGATCGGAAGTTGAATGGGATTTTTTGTATCCCAGATCCCATTCCTGCACATAAATATATGGAACCTAGAGTAGGATTGGCCCCCAGCCACCAGACAGTCTCCTGCGGCGCTCAAGCTAACATTCACACCAAAGTCTTGTGAAACCCGCGGAAACACAATGGGATGTTTTGTATCCCAGACGCCCTTCGTGCGTGTATATGCACGAACCACACCGGGCCACATGTTTCCCAACGCCAGACAATCTCCCGCCGCATCCAGATTGACATCCCATGAAGTGCCATAATATTCATGTTCATAATCCTCAAACACAATCGGCTTGCTTATATTCCACTCACCACTCTTCCGGCGCGTATACACATAGACGTGACTATTCATCCCAACTGCTAAACAGTCTCCCGCTGCGTTCAGGCTAACAGAAGTGCCAAAACGCTCATCTTCTTTGGGGAAGGGAGAAACAATGCGCGTTATCATGGTGCGCTTTAAACCCAACACCTGCGTGATCTCCATCCGCTCCCACCGCGACAAACTGAAAAAATCCGCAAACTGAATCTGCCGATCGGCATCCAATTTCAGACGCCTTCCCCCATCAAAAGAGATCCCACCTTCTGGCTTCAATGATAGCGCCAAAGCGCCTTGATCAAGGTTTAACCCACCAGAATGGTGAACGTTGAGGGCCAGCTTTCCTTTATCATCTCGTTTCAGGCCTGCGGTCGGACCATCACCCTGGGCGCCATCAATGATTTCATATGCCTTATATGCCTCATCAATCAAGTGAGAAAATTCTTCAGGTGTGGGCAGAACACCAGACTTAAAACTCGTTTTCAATGAGTCAACGGTATTAATTTCTTTATCAGTCATCATTATTTTCCTCAAAAGCCAGCCGTATTAAATAGTCACCGTCATCTGTCTTCTGTCTTCTGTCTTCTGTCTTCTGTATAGGCATCAATTGATATTCTCAAAGATATAAACTGCACCGGCTTTGAGCTTAAAATCGACACTTTCTGACGTTGCGCTAACAACCAAACTCGTCCCCGCCTTATTCAGGCCGATAGGCCCACCAAAACCATTTAAATTATCTGAATTGCCTGAAGGGTTCAAAATCTCCATAGGTGTTTCCATATTCCACTTATCATTCAGACAGGTATACACATACACCCGGGAAGCCGCCCCCACTGCCAGACGATCCCCCGCAGCATTCAGTTCGAGAGAGCGTCCAAAATCTATTACGTCACTTGCAGGAACCGAAAACTTAATAGGATTTTCGCTATCCCAGATCCCATTTGTGCGCGTATACAGATAAACTTTTCCATTAATAATGGGGAAATAATCACGCACCTCCCCCACCGCCAGACGATCTCCCTCTGCATTCAGGCTAAAAATCTTGCCAAAAGAGGATGAGCTGCCTTCAGGGAGCTTGAGCTTAATCGGGTTTTCGCTATCCCAGATCCCATTCGTGCGTGTATACACATAAATCGTGCTTATTGTGGAATCATCGTAACCATGCACCACCAGACAGTTTCCTGCGGCACTCAGGCGGACAGCCTTGCCAAATTCATAAGAATTCGAAGGGACCGGAAACTTAATGGGATTTTCGCTATCCCAGATCCCGTTCGTGCGTGTAAACATATGGAACGTAGAATCTAACGCAGATTTGAATTCGCACCCAGTCACCAGACAATCTCCCGCTGCGCTCAAGCTGACACCCAGGCCAAAGAATTCAATGCGGCTCGGAGCCGGAAACCAAACGGGCTTTCTTACATTCCAGACACCATTTGCACGCATATGTACACCAACCCTCTGTCTGAACCTATTTGCCAACGCTAGGCAATCTCCCGCCGCATTCAGACTGACATCCCATGAAGAATCACTTTGATAAGACTCAAGCACAATAGGCGTGCTTGTATTCCACTCACCACTCTTCCGGCGCGTATATATACAGATTTTAGTATTCATCCCAACCGCTAAACGGTCTCCCACTGCATTCAAGCTAACAGAATAGCCAAAGGATTCACGCGCCTCGGGAGAGAGAGTGGGAGAAACAATACGCGTCATCATGGTGCGTTTCAAACCCAATACCCGCGTGATCTCTATCCGCTCACGCCGAGATAAACTGAAAAAATCTGCAAACTGAACCTGCCGAGCAGCATCCAATTTCAGATACCCTCCCCCATCAAAAGAGAGTCCACCTTCTGGCTTCAGCGATAAGGCCAAAGCGCCTTGATTAGGGTTCAACCCGCCAGAATGGCGAATGTTAAGGGCCAGTTTTCCTTTACCATCTCGTTTCAACCCTGCGGTTGGGCCATCCCCCTGAGCGCCATCAATGATTTCATATGCCTTATATGCCTCATCAATCAAGTAGGAAAATGCTTCCGGCATAAGTCGCACACCAGACTTAAAACTCGCTTTCAATGAGCCAACGGTATTAATTTCTTTATCAGTCATCACATTTCCCCAAAAGCCATATTAGACTGTCAGTGCCATCGGTTTCTGTTAATGCTTTATCCACTTCGTTAAAGTCGATGGAGTTAAGCGACGGTACTGACCACGAAATACACTACAATTAATTCCTTCACACCTTTTAACTCGATATCCTGCGGCTTGGTGCTACTTAACTTCGCTTATTGCCTCAGGTATGTTGCTGTCTTCGAAAAACATATCTCCGATGACCTGATTTAATATTTAACTTGAATATACCCGTTATCTTTCAAGTTGCCTCTTTGTTGGCTGCGCTCACTCACCCCGGTCACATAGTTATCTATGCTCCCGGGGATTCGCTCCCTTGCCGTCGCGATGCATCTTGAAATCCATAGGGTATATGTCATTCGCTTTTCGTATAGCACAATCTGATATTATTAAGCATTATGGAAATGTGAATTTTTGCCAATTATTTAATAAAAAATTAATTATTTTTATAATGTTTCACATAAAAATATATCGCTTAAATAATAATTCAACAACTATTATTATCTATAATAGCAACAACCATAAAGTTAATTAGACTCAAATCAATCCATTAAAAAATTTACTGAAAAAACATAAAATAATCAATAACAAACCAAAATAGTATTATTTAAAAATAACCCTTTAATTATCATTCAATAAATGTATTCCATTTTAATTTTCAAGAAAAATTTAGCATATATTTAAATAATATCAAAATCATAATTACCACCAAATTAAATACAATATAAAATTATCCGAAATGATAACACCACGTCCTTTTACAATATATCCCTGTCATGTTTAATTAATTTTTCTTAGATTTTATCATGCGCTTATTTCCCCTGTTTTAAGGTGAAAAGCGAACTAATTGTTAGATACTCATATTCTGTTGTGTGCCGCCAATAACCTTACAATAAAGAACAGTTGAATTAATTTAACGTGGATGAAATGCCAAGGGTAGAAGATAATATCCAGCTTAGTGATTATAGTCATCATTTGATATTCTCAAAAACATAAACTGCACCGGCTTCGAACTGAAAATCGACGTTCTCTGACGTTGCGCCAACTGCCAAACTCGTCACCGCCTTATTCAGGCCGACAGCCTTACCAAAACCATTTAAATCGTCTGAATTGCCTGAAGGGTCCAAAATCTCCATAGGTGTTTCCATATTCCACTTATCATTCAGACAGGTATACACATACACCCTAGAAGATGCCCCCACTACCAGACGATCCCCCGCATCATTCAGTTCGATAGCGCTACCAAAATATGTTACGTCACTTGCAGGAGCTGAAAACTTAATAAGATTTTCGCTATCCCAGATCCCATTCGTGCGCATATGTACACCAACCCTAGCTTCGAAATGATTTGCCAACGCTAGGCAATCTCCCGCCGCATCCAGACTGACATCCCAGTCAGATCTTAAAAGATGACTTTGATAATACTGAAGCACAATAGGCGTGTTTGTATTCCACTCACCACTCTTCCGGCGCGTATATAAATAGACTTTATTAATCATCCCAACCGCTAAACAGTCTCCCACAGCATTCAGGCTAACAGAATAGCCAAAGGATTCACGCGCCTCGGGAGAGCAAGAAACAATGCGCGTTATCATAGTACGTTTCAAACCCAACAACTGCGTGATCTCCATCCGCGCGCCCCGCGATAAACTGAAAAAATCCGCAAACTGAACCTGCCGATCGGCAGCCAATTTCAGATACCCCCCCATCAAAAGAGAGTCCACCTTCTGGTTTCAGTGATAGGGCCAAAGCGCCTTGATGAGGGTTCAACCCGCCAGAATGATGAATGTTGAGGGCCAGTTTTCCTTTACCATCTCGTTTCAGCCCTGCGGTCGGGCCATCACCCTGAGCGCCATCAATGATTTCATATGCCTTATATGCCTCATCAATCAAATGGGAAAATGCTTCCGGCATAAGCCGCACACCAGACTTAAAACTCGCTTTCAATGAGCCAACAGAACTCATTTCTTTATCAGTCATCACATTTTCCCAAAAGCCGTATTAAACAGTCACTGCCATCCGTCCTCTGTCCTCTGTCCTCTGTCCTCTGTCCTCTATTTGACATCCTCAAAAACATAAACTGCACCGGCTTCGGATTTAGAATCAACACCTTCTGACGCCGCGCCAACAGCCAAAATCGTCCCCGCCTTATTCAAGCTGACAGATCTACCAAAAGTATCTAAATTGTCTGGATTGCCTGAAGGGTCCAAAATCTCCATAGGTGTTTCCATATTCCACTTATCATTCAGACAGGTATATACATACACCCTAGAAGCCGCACCCACTACCAGGCGATCTCCCGCATCATTCAGGTCGAGAGAACGGCCAAAATACAGTACGTTACTTGCAGGGGCCTGAAACTTAATAGGATTTTCTGTATCCCAGATCCCATTCGTACGCGTATACAGATAAACCTTCCCATTAATAATGGGTGAATCATCATCCACCCACACCACCAGACGATCTCCCTCTGCATTCAGTCTAAAAACCTTACTAAAACCGTCTAGGTTACCTTTAGGGGCCTTGAGCTCAATGGGGTTTTCTCTATCCCAGATCCCATTCGTGCGTGTATACACATAAATCGTTCCTCTTGCAGAAGAAAAATCTTCTCCAAACACCGCCAGACAGTTTCCCGCAGCACTCAGGCGGGCAGCATCACCAAACCGCATAGCATTCGAAGGGATCGGAAACTTAATAGGATTTTCTCTATCCCAGATCCCGTTCGTGCGTGTAAACATATGAACCGTCATGGCTACGCCTCCAGCTACCAAGCAGTCTCCCGCTGCGCTCACGCTAATATTCGAGCCAAAGACTTGATTGCTGCTCGGAGCCGGAAACCAAACGGCCTTTTCTGCATCCCAGACGCCATTTGTGCGCATATGTACACCAACCCGCTTTTCGAAATCATAAGGCCTACTATTTGCTAACGCCAGGCAATCTCCCGCCGCATTCAGACTGACATTCCATGGAGATCTAATATAATCACTTTGAAAATACTCAATCACAATAGGCGTGCTTGTATTCCACTCACCACGATTCCGGCGCATATATACATAGACTTTATTAATCATCCCAACCGCTAAGCAGTCTCCCGCCGCATTCAGGCTAACAGAATAACCCAAGGACTCATACTCTTCGGGAGAGGGAGAAACAATACGCGTCACTATGGTGCGTTTTAAACCCAATAACTGCGCGATCTCCATCCGCTCCTGCCGCGATAAACTGAAAAAATCCGCAAACTGAACCTGCCGATCGGCAACCAATTTCAGATACCCTCCCCCACCAAAAGAGAGCCCACCTTCTGGCTTCAATGATAGCGCCAAAGCGCCTTGATTAGGGTTCAACCCGCCAGAATGGTGAGTGTTGAGGGCCAGTTTTCCTTTGCTATCTCGTTTCAGCCCTGCGATCGGGCCATCACCCTGAGCGCCATCAATGATTTCATATGCCTTATATGCCTCATCAATTAAGTGGGAAAAGGCTTCAGGCATAAGTCGCACACCAGACTTAAAACTCACTTTCAATGAGTCAACAGTACTAATTTCTTTATCAGTCATAATATGTCCTCAAAAGCCGTATTAGACAGTCACCGTCATCTGTTCTCTGTCCTCCGTTTTCTGTCCTCTGTCTTCATTTGACATTCTCAAAGATACAAACTGCACCAGCTTCAGGCGCAGAACCAACCTTGGTTAAAACCGCACCAACCGCCAAACTCGTCCCTAACTTATTCAAACTGACAGCCTTACCAAAACCATTTACATTATCTAAATTACCTGAAGGGTCCAAAATCTCGATAGGTGTTTCCATATTCCATTTACCATTCAGATAGGTATACACATACACTCGGGAAGCCGCCCCCACTGCCAGACGGTCTCCCGCATCATTCAGTTTGATAGCGCAGCCAAAATACGTTACGCCACTTGCAGGAGCCGAAAATTTAATGGGATTTTGTGTATCCCAGATCCCATTCGTGCGCGTATACAGATAAACCTTCCCATTAATAATGGGTGAATCATCATCCGCCCCCACCGCCAAACGATCTCCCTCTGCATTCAGGCTAAAAACCTTGCCAAAACCGGGTGAGCTATCTCTAGGGGGATGGAACGTAACGGAGGATTCTGTATCCCAAGTCCCATTCGTGCGTGTATACACATAAACCGCGTTTCGTACGGGATGATAAGAATAGTTTCCATACACTGCCAGGCAGTTTCCCGAGGCACTCAGACAAATCGTGGTAACCCCGTTACCAACATCCGTAAAACGAAGCTGAATGGGGTTTTCTTTGTCCCAAATCCCATTTGTGCGTGTATACACATAGAACGTATAGTTCCCCATTACCACCAGACAGTTTCCTGCTGCACTCAAGCTGACACTCACACCATAGTTTCCATAAGAACGCGCGATCGGAAACACAATGGGATTTTTTGTATCCCAGACGCCATTCGTGCGCGTATACACACAAACCTCCACTTTTTGAGCACCAGTTTCATCTGAGTATCCCACTGCCAGGTTATCTCCCTCCGCATCCAGACCGACACTCCATGAAGCACTGCGATATTTATCGCCATAAGCCTCAAACACAATGGGCGTGCTTGTATTCCACCACTCATCCTTCCGGCACATATACAAATAGAGCACTTTCTCCATCCCAACCACTAAGCAATCTCCCGCCGCGTTCAAGCTAACAGAAGTGCCAAAGCGTTCATTCTCTTTAGGGGAAGGAGCAACAATACGCGTCATCTTGGTGTTGGTACTGCGTTTCAAACCCAACAACTGTGCGATCTCCATCCGCTCCCGCCGCGATAAACTGAAAAAATCGGCAAACTGAACTTGCCGATCGGCATCCAATTTCAGACGCCTTCCTCCATCAAAAGAAAACCCACCGTCTGGCTTTAGTGACAACGCCAAAGCCCTCTGTTCAAGGTTTAACCCGCCAGAATGGTGAGTGTTGAGGGCCAGTTTTCCTTTGTCATCTCGTTTCAGCCCTGCGGTCGGGCCATCACCCTTATCACCATCAATGATTTCATATGCCTTATATGCCTCATCAATCAAGAGGGAAAATGCTTCAGGCGTGGGCGGAACACCGGACTTAAAACTCGCTTTCAATGAGTCAACAGAACTAATTTCTTTATCAGTCATAATATTTCCTCAAAAGCCGTATTAGACAGTCACCGTCATCTGTTTTCTGTTCCCTGTTTTCTGCCTTTTGTCTCAGCATTCAATAACAACCCGGCAATTTGTTTCCGTGTCTCCTCAGGAAGCAATTTAAAAGCTTGTGCTGAAACCGCTACAGTACCATCCACCGACAACGCCCCAGATTTATCCAACATCAATCCCCCATTGGGCTGTAGCCTTAACGCAAGCCCTCCCGGTTCCACCGCGATGCCATCGCCAGTCTTAACCGCCAAACGGTTGTCGATAATCTGCAATCCGACCCCCGGATGATAAGCTTGATCACCATCCTGCCAACCAAAAAGCTGTCGCCACAATGTGGCCCAATCAATCAGTGAATAAAATGCAGCCTCAGTCGGGATCTTGCCAGGGGCGAAGTGGGTACTAAGCTGGCTGACCGTTTCATCTGTTATCTCTTTCGCCATTGTCTTTTCCTCATTTAGCTAGTCGTAAAGGTAAACTTTCCCTTCTCCACTTTTCCAGCCACTGGCGCCAATCGCCAACGTATTGCCGTCACCGCTAAGACAAACACCGGCGCCAAATTTATGGTTTGATTCCCCATCCAGCTCCAGTAACCTGCCCTGCATAATCCATTGTTCATCCTGATAGCTAAACCACCATACCGCACCGGTTTGCACACCTGTGTCATTTTTACCAACAGGTGTTGACACCACCAGTATCTGGCCGTCACTACTCAAAGACAACTCGCTGCCAAACCTTTCTCCGGCTGTCACCGCTTCTCTCAGTATCCCTATAACTTGCCATCCATTACGATGACGCTGGTACAAATAAACCGCACCAATATTGCCCTTCTCTCCCGGACACCCCACCGCCAAAATATCGCCGCTATCGCTCAGGCTGAGACTGGCGCCAAAATCATCATTGCTGATGGTTAAAGGCGAAGTCAGCGAATTGAGTGGCAGTTGCGGCTGCCAGTATTCCCCATGACGATGAAATATCGTCACTTCACCATTACCATTACGCCCCGTTGCCGCCACTGCCAAGGTTGAACCATCCGCACTCAAGCTTAGTTTGCCGCCAAACATATCGCCCTGTGCCGGAGAAGCTAAGGTCAGACGCTCACCAAGCTGTGACCATTTCTTCCCGTCATACTGATAAAGATACGCTGCGCCGCAGTTAGTCAATAAACCCGATCTCCAGCCATAAGAGCCTACCGCTAATAGTGTGCCATCCGCGCTCAAGCTCACAGCGCAACCGAAATGCTGCTGAACGTTCGCCTCACTAAGCCAAAGTTTGGCCGATTTTTCCCACGCGCCATTTGCCAATCTGTGATAAACGAACACTGAGCCATGCCCGCCATCACTGTTTCGGTTATCAATACCCACCGCAAGAACATTACCATTTCGATTCAGACTTAGCGCTCTGCCGCCATAACCACTGACGTAATCAGCGAATTGCTGCCGCCAACCGTTATCGGTATAAGAAAATAGATATACAGGTTCCTTAGCCTCTGCCCCACTAAGCGCGATAGTTTTCCCATCGCCGCTGACACTGACAACAGCGCCAAGGTTTTTATTGTTACCATTAGTCGGCAAATCAAACGCGGGCAATTGCACCTTACTGGCTGCCATCTCCTCAGCATGAATCAGCCAACGGTAAAGTTCTCGTTGTTGTTCCTCTGTAAAACTCTCAAACAATTCCAGCGACAATTTAAAGTCAGGGCGTAACCCCAATTCGCCATTAATAAACTGTAAGCCGCTGTCCTTATCAATATTGACCGCAATTTCACGGTTTTCCCCGATATGCATCCCTTCTCCGGGATTCACTAAGAGTAAATTCACCTCATCCAGATCTCGGTTCAATCCTGCCCCTGGATTATTATCGACCTGACTAGGGTCCAGCCCGGCCAAACGCCGACCTTCCGCCGCTATTTGCACCAATTGAGTATAATTTTCACTTTTCGGCAAAGAATATAATTTAAACCAAGACTTAACTTCTTCTTTATCCAACAAATTATTTTCGCTGGATGTAGATATCTTATTGTGAGCCATTGATACCTCCAATGCAGAATGACAGATAAATTAACGTTGCCACACCTCGTTCTATTCTTTTACTTTCGAGATAAACAATATCCTGCCTTTATCCCCCGCTTGACGTTTCTCTTCATTCTAACTGGCCGCTTTACCGATAAACTTTGCCGAATCGTCTGGCATGGCGATATATTTACCCCCCGAACCGGGCATTCCTTCTCTTGGTACAAACAGTACTTCTGCGGCTTTTAGCTGCTCGTAGTCTTTCTTACTCCAGAAGAATTCTTTATCGGCAAACTTCGCCAAATCATCGGGTGTGGCAACATGTTTAATCCCCACACCGCGTATTTTTTCTGCTGATATAAACAACACCCTTATAGCTTCCATCTGTTGGTAGGTTTTCTCATTCCAATAGCCTTCTTCATCAACAAACTTCGCCAAATCATCGGGCGTAGCGACATATTTAATTCCCAGACCAGGTGGAGTTTCTCCCGCTGATGTAAACAACACTTCTGCGGTTTTCATCTGCTCATAGGTTTCTTTATTCCAGAAGAGTGCTTGATCGGCAAACTTCACCAAATCATCGGGTGTAGCAACATGTATCACGACAATATCTTCTTGATGTAGCGGCGGATCAGTGGACATAATGTTTCCCCCATTAATAAAGTCAGACCTCGGTTAATGTGTTATAGCTAATGCTGCCCTCGAGAGACGCGCTCCCGATGACTTTTATTTAATATTTAACTTGACTACGCTATTCGTTTTTCGTATGACACAACCAGCTATATTTAAGCATTATAGAAAAGTGAATTTTTGCCAGTTATTTGATGAAAATCTAATTGCTTTTTTTTAGAAATCTCATATAAAAAGATATTATTTAAATAACATTCTACTAGTGTCGCAATAACCATTAATTTGATTAGATTTAAATTAATCAACCAAGAATTTTATTCTGAAAAACATAATAATCAATGACACTTATATACCCAATGGATTTCAAGTTGCATCGCGGCGGCAAGTGAACGAATCCCCAGGAGCATAGATAACGATGTGACTGGGGTGAGTGAAAGCAGCCAACAAAGCAGCAGCTTGAAAGATGAAGGGTATAAATGTTACATATTTACACCAAGCTATCTCATTGCTAAATAATAAAAACATTTTACTTTAATAATTAAGAAAATATCGCACACACTTAAATAACGCCAGAATTATAATTATCCACATTAAATAAGTCATAACCGGGAAGAATCGATAAAATGATAAAGGGAGATGGTTAATATATGCAAAAATTTATTAATAGCCATGTCAATTACCTATTTAATTTTTCACAAAATTAAACCAGAGTGGCAATTTATTTAAATGGAGAAATTTATTAACAAATAATAAAAAATTAACAATATGCAAAATATAAATTTATAATATATACCTAATAGATTTCGAGTTGCAGCGCGGCGGCAAGTGAACGAATCCCCAGGAGCATAGATAACGATGTGACTGGGGTGAGTGAAAGCAGCCAACAAAGCAGCAGCTTGAAAGATGAAGGGTATAGAATTTTAGATTTAATAGAATAGAAAACTAAGCATTATTCAGCCAGCTTTATATCTGATAATGGGGTTGGTAGTATGGAGCATGAGAGTTACCTGGCGTTTTGTTTAAGATTTCAAATCTATACCAAAACCGGCAACTCTCAATTTTTCAAGGTTGTGTATTAGCGCAAGTCGCACTTAATATACATTAAATAATTTAGTAGATTATTTTCCAAATATCTTGGTTTTAGCTGGTATTCCATCTGAAAATTTCGTACCACTCCAGTCTATCCGATTGGGTGGTATACCAAATTTTTTCCACGTTAATTTAACAGGCACTCCAAGTATGCATGCAGCAATAAACCGATGCTGGCCATCCATTATATGAGTAAGCCCCGTCTGGCTATTACGCCAGACAACAATTGATATTGGATTTCCCTTTGTTTTGAAACTTGCTATTTTTTCGTCAACAACTGTTTGAAAAACTTCTGCTTGAGCAGGTAGTGGGGCTAAATTCCCAATATCCCTTCGTCCTACAGGGCTGCCTTTTAATATTGATGTATCATATGTGTCCTCATTTCCTTTTAGTTGAGGTCCGTTTGCTGTTTTTCTTAATGTTACGGGATTTAACATATTTTTATACATATTTAACTCTCATCCTTTTGAATTGTGTAGAGCATCCGATATTACTGAATTTTCTTTTTTCGTCACCACATTTGGTGTATTATTTTTTATCTTTCCTTTATCATTCTTTTATTCAGCATTTGACTGTTTAGTCCGTTATTTATTATTCTTATTCAGCATAGCCCGATCTATTTTCAAGCTATTTCGAAAACCTTTTTAATATCAGAGACAGACGTAATATCATCATTTATGAACTTCAAATAATATCCTTTTTCTATTTATCGGAATAAGCCAAGAAAGTTTATTTAATCCCATTATTTTGATAACTGACTGTAAATAAGTATTCATATCCGCTTCGCTTTCTCCATTCCGATTATTAACCCTTATATCCCTATAAGGGGTTTTCTTTAAAGCGTATTATTGCCGTTTAAAAGCACCGGGTGTTGGTAATCTGGATTATTAGCCCCTTTACAAAACGCTTCCAGAGCGTCATCCTTCACTTTCAACTCCTGCCCCAGCACCAGCGTGGCGGAAGTAGGCATCCCCCCGTTGATTCAGGTAACGCTCGTGATGCAGGCGGGTAAAAAAACAACCCAGCCAAATATCTTCATCAGAATATCTGTAGTGATATTTATCATGACAGCTATTCTGTTAACGAAAACCGTTAACAATTACGCTATTTCCTGATTTATTTCCAATCGCATGGATTATTCCATTATCAGGTCATCATCATTTATCGCCGCTATTGCCGTATGATTACCCGGTTTCACCGCAAAGATATTTTTCGGCAATTTAAATCCGCGCAGTTTTAATAATGCCAGCGGCCCTTCGCCCAGTTCTGTGCGCAAAATCCAGGTCAACGGTAAACCATCCGGGGCCGTAAATATCAGCCGGTAACGGCTTTCATCCAGCTTTTCCGCCTTCGCCTGCGCCAGCCAGCGGATCAGTCCCCAGTTCCCCTGATAATCACCGAATAACCTCGCCCCGGCGTTGACACTGGTCCAGGTCAGCATCGCGCCCGGTTTATAGGTCTCTCCCGGCCAACGAAAGCTCTGCCAGCTTTCCATCTGGTTAAAATAACGCAGTTTCTGACCGTCTATTGTCAGATCGGTTTCCACCACATCCCGCACCGCTCTGGCCCGCAGTTCAAACCGCAATCCCTGACTGCCATCCGCAAACAACAGGTCCGATAACTGACTGAGCTGATTTATTGCCTTTAAAAAATCCGGGTTAATCTGCACACCCTGCCCATTCACTTCATCCACCACCCACTGGTTACCCGCTTTATGCAGTATTCCGCCTAACTGACGCGTCAAAAACTGCTCTATCCGCCCCGAATCTGACCGAATAAACTGCCCCAACATCGGCAATGAAATTTCACTCTCGCCACCGGCAAACGGATAACGGCCCGAAAATGCCCGATTCCAGTTGTCCACTATCGCCGTCTGCCACTGGCTATTCAGACTCGCCGTCGCCGGTTTCAATACCCCCTGCCACGCCTGCGCTAACGGTTCCACAAACAGCGTCTGACCAAAAGCCCGCCATTGGCTGCCCAGACTAGCCGCTATCAAGCGCCCGTAGCCCTGCGTATCCGTCAAATCGGTGCTTTTCCCTTCAAATACCGTCTTCGCCAACGCATTCGCCATTGCCCGCGGGTCATCACTGTTGTTCATCTGTTGCAGTTTCAAACGCACTTCGGTTACCCGAGTGAGAAAGGTTTGTAAATTCAACGTACTGTCGGTCTTCACTCCCCCGGCAACCTGATTTTCTCCCATCAGCGCCAGCAACGGCCCAAAGGTTTCATTCATCGGCCCATGCACGCCAGCCATCTGCTGGTCAATCATTAACGGCGTTTTTTTATTCAACAACGTCCTGGCGGATTTCACCAACGAATCCGATAACGGCGCAAGCCACGCAAGGCCATCAACTGAGCGGTATCCGGTTCCGCCTGTAAACTGCCGCCCCAGAGCAACAACGCGCGATACCCCTCCTGCCAATGTGCCGTAGTCAGTCCCGGCGCAATGGCTTCCACCTGCTCCACTTCGCCCACCACCAGTAAAATGCGCACTTTATACCACCAGAACACCCCGTAACGCAGGCGCATGCGATCGCCCAAATCACCATAATCATACGGTTCACTGGCCGGTAAAAGCGGCCGGATATCGGGCTTCACATCAGTCACTTTGTTTTTGACAAATAATGTTACGGTGATAAAACCTAGCATACTCACCACCACTGT
>NZ_JAPFCD010000081.1:0-15639 GCF_026153155.1 Photorhabdus aballayi
ATGTCCTTTCATTTACCAATAAAAGCGGCCATTTTCGATATGGACGGTTTACTGATTGACTCTGAACCCTATTGGATATCGCTCCGATAAATTGTGTAGCTCTGGAAGATTCATTCAATGGAATGATAGCAACGAAAGCTGCAAGAATGCGTTCAATTGTTGTGCCATCAGCTCATCATTTTGATGATCCGCGTTGGGTTTTAGCAGATATTAAACTACGTTCACTCGAACAACTAACTGTAACGAACATCATCTGATTATAACTTTAGCTGCCATCATTTATGTCGATGGCAGTTTCTTATTGTTCACACAATAGCCGTAGCGCTTATGTCTTATTCTGTCAAATAAAAATTTAATTAAATATTAACGTTATATATTAATAAATAAGATATTTTTACTTTTTACCCTCTATCTTACCCACATAAAACCCTCTATACTTCGCCGACTGTATGGATAGACAGTCATTAGTCAGAGGAATTTATGACAGCAGAAGGGCATCTTTTATTTTCGGTTGCCAGCATTATTTTGGCACACAAGCTAGAAATAACGCCGGAGATAGCTAATGGAGACTGGTTGCATATGCTACCAGGGGTGTTGCTTACTGCCTTGTTGCCCGATATCGATCACCCTAATTCAACCTTGGGTAGGTTATTCAGATTTATCTCCATTCCTATTGCCAAACTCTGTGGTCACAGAGGATTTACTCACAGCTTACTTGCTCTCATATTAGGGATTACTTTATTTTGGCTAAAAATACCGGAAGAGTGGTTAATCCCAACTGATTTTTTTCATGCCATGATTGTTGGCTATTTGAGCCATCTGATTGCAGATATGCTAACACCCGCTGGGGTGCCGTTATTATGGCCAATCAAAATACGCTTCTGTCTACCTGTGCTTGGCAAACAAGGAAACAAAAAAGCAGAAAGGTTTATTTCCGCCCTATTAATCGTTATTGCCGTTTTTCTACCGGAAAATATTGAATACTCTATACTTTTTTACATAAATCGTATCAAAGATCTCTATTTATAATGCTCTAATTGACTAAAAATAAATCTTAAAAGTCACATTTGTTATATTAAATTCTATATAGTTATAAATGAGAATAGTTTAAGCTGGTACTATATTCCCCAACTGCTTGTTGTAATGTGTTCGTTTGCAAACTTACACGGTTCGATACAGCTTATAACTTAACTAAATTGAATTCTGGAGTTTGGGGATGAATTTTCCACTCATTTCGAATGTGCTCGTCTTCGTAGCACTGCTTTTGCTATTGTCAAAAGCCAGTTCACGGCAATGGAGCTTGTCGAAAAAGGTTTTTGCGGGCCTTGCCATTGGCATTATTTTTGGCTTAGCACTGCAACTAGTTTATGGCTCTGATAGTACCATAGTGAAGGAATCTATATCATGGTTCAACATTGTAGGTAATGGCTACGTACAGCTTCTACAAATGGTCATTATGCCTCTGGTATTTGCCTCTATTTTGAGTGCAGTTGCCAAATTACACAAAGCATCTTCTCTAGGAAAAATCAGTTTTCTAACCATTGGAGCGTTGCTATTTACTACAATGATTGCAGCGCTTATCGGTATCATGATTATCAACCTGTTCGGCCTGACTGCTGAAGGTTTGATTCAAGGTCCTCAAGAAGCAAACCGCCTGTCTGCCATCGAAAACAACTACGTCAGCAAAGTCTCTGATTTATCTGTACCACAACTGATTTTATCTTTTATTCCTAAAAATCCATTTGCAGATTTAACCGGCGCTAATCCAACTTCTGTTATCAGCGTTGTTATTTTTGCAACCTTCTTAGGTATCGCAGCCCTGCAAATGTTGAAAGATGATCATGAGAGGGGTGAACGCATATTAGCCGCCATCGATACCATACAAGCATGGGTCATGAAACTGGTCCGTCTGGTTATGCGCTTAACGCCGTACGGTGTTATGGCTCTAATGACCAAAGTTGTCGCCAACTCTAATATCCATGAAATTTCAAAACTGGGAACCTTTGTTATCGCATCCTACATTGCGCTAGCGCTAGTATTTGTTGTTCATGGGGTTCTGCTCTCTCTCATCGGCATCAATCCATTTAGATTTTTCAAAAAAACCTGGCCGGTATTGACCTTCGCATTCACCAGCCGTTCCAGCGCAGCCAGTATTCCTCTGAATGTCGAAACCCAGACACTCCGTATTGGCGTACCAGAATCAATCGCCAGTTTCTCAGCATCTTTCGGAGCAACAATTGGCCAGAATGGCTGTGCCGGGATTTATCCCGCCATGTTGGCAGCAATGGTTGCTCCAACAGTAGGTATAAACCCATTCGATCCTATGTGGATTGCAACACTCGTTGGCATTGTTACTATCAGCTCTGCTGGCGTTGCCGGTGTGGGCGGCGGCGCTACGTTTGCGGCATTGATTGTCTTACCCGCAATGGGATTACCGGTAACGTTGATTGCTCTATTGATTTCTGTTGAGCCTCTCATTGATATGGGCCGCACAGCACTGAATGTAAGTGGTTCAATGACCGCTGGCACTATTACCAGCCAACTGATGGGACAAACTGATAAGACTATCTTCGATCAGGAAGAACAGGTTGAATTAAGCCAACTGTAATTCAACTTCAAAAACTACAAAAAAAGCCGGGATTGATTCCCCCGGCTTTTTATTTTATTCACAATATTATTTATTCAGATATTGTCCACTACGCAGCGCTTCAATACGTTTGTCCAATGGTGGGTGAGACATAAACAACTCACTGAATGTCTTTGATTTACCATTAATACAGAACGCCATCATACTGCCTTCTTCTTGCGGTTCATAACTGGTTTTCAGGCGCTGTAAAGCGGCGATCATTTTCTCACGACCGACCAACTTGGCAGAACCTGCATCCGCATGGAACTCGCGATAACGAGAGAACCACATTGTGATAATGCTCGCCAGAATACCAAATACTATTTCCAACACCATTGAAACAACCATGTAAACAATCGGATTGCCAGAGGAGTTACTCTCTTCCTCATCATTGTTGCCAGACAGGAAGCTTGATACAGCCTGAGCCAATAGACGAGAAATAAAGATAACGAAAGTATTTACTATCCCTTGCAACAAGGTCATCGTCACCATATCACCATTAGCAATATGACTAATCTCATGAGCAATAACAGCTTCTGCTTCTGCCCTACTCATGTTGTCCAATAGACCAGTGCTGACAGCGACTAAAGAAGCATTACGACGCGCTCCGGTCGCGAATGCGTTAATGTCAGGCGCGGCATAAATCGCAACCTGAGGCATGGCAATATTGACCTGTTCCGCTTGACGGCGAACAGTTTCAACTAACCAATGTTCAACTTCATTTGCTGGCTGTTCTATGACCTGACCACCCACAGAACGCAGGGCCATCCATTTGGACATCAATAGGGAAACAAACGCCCCACCGAAACCAAACAGGCCAGCCATAATCATCAGACCTTGTACACTACTCCCCTGAATTCCTGTCAAAGAAAGTATTATCCCGAACACCAACATAACAGCGAGGTTAGTGAGGAGGAACAAAACAATTCGCATCATAAAAACTGGCTTCCTTTATTAATAATCAATGCACTTTCAGAACTACTCTATAAATAAGGCTGCTCTCGCTATATTCAAGGTTTTTAACTTGTTAAGCGATAAAATCAACACAACTTTACAAAATCATAAAAAAACTCGCATCAGCCTAACACCAATTGGTTAAACAAAATACTCCAATCCCCGGTAATGCTGAGAAAATGTGAAACAATTCATCTTTCCTGAAAAGAAAAAACACCCTAAAAAGACTATTCATGTTACTGAAAGCCCAATATACCCGTTATCTTTCAAGCAGCCTCTTTGTTGGCTGCACTCGCTCACCCCAGTCACATAGTTATCTATGCTCCCGGGGATTCGCTCCCTTGCCGTCGCGATGCATCTTGAAATCCATAAGGTATATACCGTTCACTCAAAACATCCTAAGCGAACGGTATTGGGCATTAATCATTGACAGGCTTTAACCCATTATTTTATTTAGATTTAGCTAACATTTTCTCAGCAGGTTGATGCGCTAAATCAAGAGCAATCTTCACTGACTCATCAAGATAGGGATCTGGCCCCTGATAATCTTTAGGTAAATCATCCAGTGAAGTTAACGGCTTTTTACCCTCGCGTTTAAAGCGATCATTTATACGATTCAACTTCAGAGCATCCGCTTCTTTATTCTCTTTCTCCCTTTGCGCATAGTTCAGAGAAACAATATTTTTATGCTCTTTCATCGTCTTATAGTGAGCAATATCCTCATTGATATATTTGAATTCTGAATCATTTGTAATGCGAGCATTGTGAGCGGTATTCAACTGAGGAACCAATGCAGCAATAATTTTAGACCCTGTATAACGGGCAGGAGGAATGCTATCCCAAGGCAAAGCATTATCTTCGAAACTTTCCCCCGTTTCTGCCGGATCAACCCCCGTTGGCATTACGATATCAGGAGTTACCCCTTTACGCTGAGTACTACCGCCATTCACACGATAGAACTTCTGAATCGTATATTGGACAGAACCCAGTGATGGCCAATCAGGACGCATCATTTGATCGTAAATACGACTCAAAGAACGATATTGCTGAACTGTACCTTTACCAAAAGTCGGTTCACCAACAATCAACGCTCGCCCATAATCCTGCATCGCAGCGGCAAAAATTTCAGAAGCAGACGCACTAAAGTGGTCTACCAGAACAACCAAAGGCCCTTTATAGTACACAACTTCATCGGTGTCAGAATCCTGACGGATTTTTCCATTATTATCTCTAACCTGGACAATCGGGCCGCTTGGGAGAAACAAGCCTGATAAAGAAACCGCCTCTGTCAGAGCGCCACCGCCATTGCTACGCAAATCAATGACAATAGCACTGACATGCTGTTTGGTCAGTTTTTGTAATTGGGTTTTAACATTATCAGTCAAACCAACATAAAAACCGGGGATATCAAGAACGCCCACTTTTTCCTGACCGATTGTCTTAACTGACATCTTCACAGCCCGATCTTCCAAACGGATCTGCTCACGAGTTAAAGTAACAATACGTGGTTTCGCCCCTTTGGTATCAGAAATAACCTCAAGTCGCACTTTGCTTCCTTTAGGACCTTTAATCAGCGCAACCACATCATCCAGACGCCAGCCAATAATATCCACCATAGATTTCCCTGACTGAGCAACACCGATAATCTTATCGCCCACATTTAATGCTTTGCTCTTGGCGGCAGGTCCACCAGCAACCAAAGAATTTATAACCGTGTAGTCATCATCTATTTGCAAAACAGCACCAATCCCTTCCAGGGAAAGACTCATTTCTGAGTTAAACTGTTCAGTATTGCGTGGTGAAAGATAATTGGTATGAGGATCAATTTCACGGGCAAACGCAGTCATAATCAATTGGAAAACATCTTCACTTTGACTTTGTGTCAGACGTTTTAACGCAGATTGATAGCGCTTGGTAAGCATCTCTTTGATTTTACTGTCTTCTTTGCCACTGAGCTTGAGGTTGAGCCAATCATACTTAACTTTAGCATCCCAAAGTTTATTTAGCTCTTCCACACTCTGTGGCCAAGGGGCTTTGGAACGATCAACATCAATTGTATCGTTACCATCAAAATTCATTGGCTGTTCAAGACGCGATAAAGCGTACTGATAACGCTCAAAGCGACGTTTCTGTAATAAATTAAACAAGTCATATGGAATTTCCAGATTTCCACTTTCCAATTCCTTGCCTAACAAATTTTTCTTATCGGCATACTGAGCAACATCTGACGCTAATAATATGTTATGGCTGTAATCCAGTATATTGAGGTAGCGGTCAAATATTTTTGCCGAAAAATCACCATTTAAATCAAATTGGCGATAATGAGAACGAGTGAAGCGGGATGTTACCCGCTCGCTCACTGTTGAATGCTGAGGTTCTTGTTTCAATATAGGTAGTTGTTCAATACGAACAGGAACAGCCACTGGACTGTTTGTATTTGCATAACAAGTACCAAAAACTGAAACACCTAAGACAAAAGCCAGTCTGACGAATTTGTTCATGCCCAGGTTGGCCTCCGTATCAGAACTGTAAATGTTCTGCGCGTACAATCATTGCCAAACCGGAAGGCAATTGTACTCGTATACCATCTTTGGCGATTTCAAGCACAGAAGCATCCACTGAACTTTTACCCACTCTTACTTTAATTTCCTGACCAATTTTCAGCGATGAGACATCGACAATCTGAGTAGGTGCAGGTTGAGCAGGTTTAGCAACTGGCTTACGTGCTTGCTGAGGGCGCTTTTGTTGGCGTGGTTGTTGCTGCCGTTTTTCCCCCTCAGTATTGTTAGCACGACGACGAGGAGCTGGTTTCTTGGCTATAGGCCGTTCATTTTTTTCACCAGCAGCCGCATTTTCAGCTTCACGTTTTTTAGCTCTTTGCTCTGCACGCTGTACCTGAACCCGTGCTTTGGCTTCAGTCAGTTGCTGGAGAGCATGTTCAATGTGTTCCGCTTCCAGTTCACCGCACGAATTACCATCAAGGTCAACACGTTGCGCACCTTCTTTAACACCATACAGATAGCGCCAACTTGATGTGTACAGACGTAAGGCGGAGCGCAATTGTGTTTTACTTAAACACTCTTCGTCCTGAATACGTTCAACGATATCTTGAAAAATACCGATCTTTAAAGGACGAGCTTCACCTTCTGCTACGAAACAGAGCGGGAAACGCTCAGCTAAAAAAGCAATAATCTCTTTACTACTATTCAACTTAGGTTGATTTTCCATGAAATTTCCTGATTACAACGGTTTTGCCAACCAGCATAGGCATGAACTGGCGTCATTATAATAGCGTTGCTGATAAATGCCACGTTATCCATATGTTAAGTTACATTCAATTCAACATATTTAGGCACAACGCACTGTTCTAAATGAGCACAAAGCCCATCAATAAGGGCTTGTAAGCCAAATTCGTCTTTCTCGTCGAACCTGTTAAAGACCGTACTATCAATATCCAATACACCGATGACTCTATCGCTTACGATCAACGGCAACACAATTTCAGCGTTACTAGCAGCATCACAGGCAATATGACCTGGGAACGCATGAACATCATCAACACGCTGAATGCGCTTTTCCGATACAGCCGTTCCGCATACCCCCTTGCCAACAGGTATTCTGACACAAGCAATTTTTCCCTGAAATGGCCCTAACACCAACGTATCACCATCAATCAGGTAAAAACCAACCCAGTTAACGTCATGCAAGCGTTCATACAACAATGCACTGGCATTAGCCAGCGTCGCTATTAAGTCATACTCACCAGACAACAGAGCTTTTAAGTCCCCCGTAAGCTCCCGATAGAACTCATTTTTATTCATAATTGACCTATCCGATGAAATTCACAAAACGCATCTCTATTTTTAGATCAAAAAATATCAAATGCCCATAACAATAAGGTTAACAGTCTGTCACACTGACGTAAATTTTTTACTGTCTTTAATAAGATATTCTTTAATTATATTTATTGAGTCCTGGTAAAGGCTTGTGAGATATCACACTACTCACCAAAACATTATCAAAGGTGCAACCAGTACAAATATGATTCACTGTCAGCATCGCTATGCCCTCATACAATAAAATCAAATTGAATTTTTCCACAATTATAAAGATCAATTATCTGATAACAGTGTCGCTCATTAGCCCCTTTCATTTGAGAGTTGACTCGCTGTGTAGTAAAAAACAAAACATTCAAACAATTTATCTGTAGAATTATTGCATTTACCACTCCATCCCTAACACTTTTAATCCTTACTACCACACCAAATAAATATTTCCTACTGAATGTATAAAAGGTCAAAGAATGACAAAGATAAAAAAAGCAATATGACAAGAGTAAGTTTTAGAACGGATAATTATAACAGCAATATCATCTACCGATTATCCAACACAGAAAATATTATTACTGGAAATCTCAGCTATTTGATCTATCCTCAATGATGGCCACACTGGTCTTACCTGTTATCTAAAAGTTAAGGAATAATCATGAACCAGACAAAATTAAGAATTTCCAGCTACGAAATTGATGATGCTATTCTCTCTTTACCTTCCGAAGAGGACGATATCACCATTAGCATTCCTTGTAATTCCGACCGCGAACTTTGTATGCAGTTAGATGGATGGGATGAACACACAAGTATTCCCGCCTTACTAAACGACAAACACATTCTTCTCTACAGAAAACATTATGACAGACAAAAACATGCATGGGTTATGAGGGTGGCCTGATGTCCACAAAACTTGTGACAAAAAAAGGCCGAGTTGACTCCTCTACTCGGCCTAGGGAAAATGGCTCTTAAGAGCCGTGCGCTAAAAGTGTCATTGAGACGTAAAACAACTTACAATTTAAAGCGTAGCTGACATACTTGCATTTTACCAACTTTTTGGATAATAAATAATCAAAAACAACATCTTCCATTAAGCCAAATAGACGCTATCGCTTACTCAATGACATTATCTTTTATCGCACAATGCTAAAGCTGCTTGTTGGAATGGCTCTATACTCATTTTTTGAGTCGGATTTTTGCCATCATCCAATAGAATAATATCCAAAGGCTTAGCATTCACCTTCCCTACCTTCATCATCTCTGTAGCTATATCGTTCAATGGATATTGCACTAGCGTACTTGGATTAATCACAAACAGAGCCTTATTTGCTCTGCAATCCAACATCACTTCCTCCCGTGTAAATGCCCATTTATCACCAAATTGTAGCTTACTCACCGTTTCAATCGGCGCAGCGACATTTTGAAAAGAGAGACAAAACAAGGGAAGTAATAAAAGTAAACGTTTCATAAAGTTACCAAGATAGATATAAAAGCGAGCGAAGTGGATCTTTTCACATACTATGCTATACACTCCGGCTTCTTCCATAATTCACTATATTCAGAGTGAAAGAATAGACTACACCAATAGCACTTATTGAGACAGATAGTTAGTTAAGAAAATCAAACCGGTTGATAAGTAGCAAAAACAGCAACACATAATAAAACCAATGCTCCAAGAATAATTTCAACCCAACTATTGACAATCAACAATTGATAGCGGCCAGGTTGCTTCAATTTAGGAACCAAGATATAGCGGTTAATTAATGCAAGCATCACCATACCCGCCACCAAGGCTATCTTCAGCCATAGCATAGCTTGATACTCACTGCCACTGTATTTCGGCCAGTTCGGCAGCAAAATTAAGCTGTTTATGATGCCAGTCATAATAATCAGGGTTACAGCAACGTGACCATATGTGGAAAAGCGCATCATAGAAATCATAATCTGTTTATCCAACCCTATAGCCGATTCATTGTGTATCCGTAAAAATTGCAGGCATAGCAAAAAGGGCCATAATCCACCAAACCAATACCCAACACTCACTAAGTGAATTACCTGATTAATCTGAGAAAAAATACCTGTCATCCCATCATGCATTACCGAATGGCCCATAAAGGCATGGCAGGAAAGTAAAACGGTAGAACTGATTAACATCAGAATATTTCTGGCTTTTTGTTTACTGATAAACAAAAACCCCGTAGCAACTATTGAAATCAGTATTTGCCATTGCCAAACTTTACCAAAAGTTGTTCCCAGTACTGCCAACCAGATTTCTAGATTATAAATATCCTGCCAGCCATCACCCATTATTCCCGCTTGAATTGCCAACCATCCAATTGTTGTTATTAATGTCACAACGGTACTGATAATTACCCCTAAACGAAGCCGCGCATCAATCAGAACAGATAAACGCTCAGGAACCAGGATGGCAGTAAATACGCTAAAACCAAACATTAACATAACTGCCACAAAATGGGCGAAACGACAAAGAATATACAACGCCGCCAGAGACATCATTATTTCACTGTAAAGCTATAGACACCTTTAGTCTTATGCCCATCAACAGAGACCACGCTCCAGTTAACATCATATCTCCCTGTCGTTAATTTATCTTCGATAGGCAGAATCAGTTTTGTATTAGTTGCCGGATCAAGCTTCAATTTTCCGGTTTTAATGGGTCTATTCTCCGGGCCAATCACTTTTACTTTACTAAAATTCAGTTCAATACCTTCAGAAAAGCCTAGTGTGATTACCTGCGGTGTATTTTCTACAGTAGTATCTTCTGCCGGAATTTGTTCTGTCAAATGCGCATGGGCTAAAGCCTGCTGGCAAGATATGCCAACAAAAAGAACAATTAAAGCAGATAATTTTCGGCAAAAAGAGCGGATTGCGCTAATGGTCATCAATAACCTCTTAATTTTCAAATGAATCTCTATAAATTGTCATCATTTTATATCAAAAGAGTTATCTTATCTGCGATAACTTACGATGAGAATTACGTCTTGTGAACTATCGCGCAAAAATAAAGGAAAACCGCAGCATTGACTTTAAATACCTAAAGTTGTTGCGACTACTGCGGCTAATTAATTCCATTTCATTAGACAGGATTTGCAGCAGCCAGACCTTTCAGATCCTTATCTAATAGGAAGAGTGCCTTACCATCCTCACCAACCATATCCAATTTATCAAGGATAGATTTAAACAATTTCTCTTCTTCATGCTGTTCTGCTACATACCATTGCAGAAAGTTAAAAGTAGAATAATCCTGCGTGGTTATCGCCAAATGAGCAAGTTTATTAATTTCGGCAGTAATGAACTTCTCGTGTTCATAAGTGCTATTGAGTACATGGGTTATAGATTTATAATCGGCCGAAGGCGCATCAATTTGCCCCAAACGCGGCATTGCACCTGTATCACTCAGATAATCAAACAAGCGATGCATATGCTGCATTTCCTCCTGAGAGTGTGATTTAAAAAACGCAGCGGCTCCTGGCAACCCTTGTTCACTGCACCATGCACTCATTTGCAGATATAAATTCGCAGAATAGAACTCCAGATTCATCTGCTCATTTAATTTATTAATCATTTCTTGGTTTAACATAATGGATACTCCAGTCATTAATTCCCCTGTATTATGCCAATTAAATCAAAATAATAAAACCCAATAAGAGAAAATAAATTAAATATATATATCACATTGAAATATAAATATATTTTTCAATAAAAAAAATGAAAATGAATCTCATTTAATATATTTAAATGAAAATGAATTACATTTACAAAATAATCTCCATCAAAGAATTTTTATATTTAATGATAATGAATATTATTTATATTTATAAAATAATCAATTCAGACCTTGCCAGAAAAACCTGTCTGGATTAGTTTTATCGCTTTGTGAATGAGAGAGACACTTATGAAACATAATCTGGCCGAGCTTTCCACAGAGGATATGGATAAAGTGAATGCTGACTTGGCAGCCTCCGGTGTAGCTTTTAAGGAACGTTACAATATGCCAGTACTTCCCGATACGGTTGAACAAGAGCAATCCGAGCATCTACGGCAATATTTTCAACAACGTTTAGTGCATTATCGCCAATTATCCAAACAATTTTCCCGTTTACCCTACGAGCCCAAAAACCGCTGATCAGCCAGTAAGAATGGGTAACCACCGGATAACCGGTGGTTATATCCAATTACTGATCGGCAAACCTATCCGTTGCACTAATAAGTTGATGTAAAATACCCGGCTCATCAAATGAATGTCCTGCTCCTTCAATGACATATAATTCCGCTTCCGGCCATGCCTGCGCCAGATCCCAAGCATTTTGCACCCGACAAGCCATATCATATCGGCCATGAATGATAACTGCCGGAATATCCCGTATAACGTCAATATTATTCAGCAGTTGCTGCTCCTCATTCATAAACCCCTCATTGATAAAATAGTGGTTCTCAATTCGAGCAAATGCTAGGGCAAACTCATCTTCTGTAAAACATTCCACGCTATCTGAAGGAAGCAACGTTACCGTCTCCCCTTCCCACAAACTCCAGAGACGAGCAGCTTCTAATTGAACCTGACGATCATCACTGGTCAATCGCTTATTATATGCTCCGATAACATCCTTTCGTTCTTCCTCCGATAAAATAGATACCGTTCGTTGCCATTTGTCAGGGAAGAAATTAGAAGCGCCATCCTGATAATACCAGTACAACTCTTGTGGCCTCAGCAAGAAAATTCCCCGAAGAACTAATTCAGAAACGCGTTGAGGGTGAGTCTGGGCATAAACTAAAGATAAAGTTGAACCCCACGAACCACCAAATACCAGCCATTTTTCCACGCCCATCAATTGACGTAAACGCTCAATATCTTCAACTAAATGCCAAGTGGTATTATTTTCCAAGCTGGCATGAGGTTTTGAACGCCCACAACCACGCTGATCAAACAGCATGACATGATATTTCTTGAGGTCGAATAACCGACGGTGATAAGAGGCAATACCACCGCCTGGCCCGCCATGAATAAACACAGCAGGCTTACCTACAGGATTACCACACAATTCCCAATAAATTTGATGACCATCGCCTGTATCCAAATAACCCGAACGATAAGCTTCACAAGCCGGATATAATTTTCTCAATTCTGACATAACACTTCCTTTACTGACTAACACCAAACCTGGTATCCGTCTATACCCGTTATCTTTCAAGTTGCCTCTTTGTTGGCTGCACTCACTCACCCCGGTCACATAGTTATCTATGCTCCCGGGGATTCGCTCCCTTGCCGTCGCGATGCATCTTGAAATCCATTGGGTATAATGACGGGTAGAGATAACTAGCAGAAAATGTTATTTCAATTCGCTATAGCTAATCGTATTTTGCTGACAATCAACGACAACACGGTAATCTTTGTCACGCTTAGAACCACGAACAGTCAGCGGAATTTTTAATATATCTTTATCGCCAGTAATATTTTCTGCCTTTATCCACACCACGGGCTTAGACGTTCCCAACTGCGTTCTGTCTTCTGACCAATGGTGAATACGGTTTTGCAGAAAATCACGCTTTACTTGAGCGGCAATTTGCGATTTGGTTAAATTATCGCAAGAAATAAATTTATCAACACGTTTGTTCTCCGATACAGCGGATATTGTGAATGAAACAGTGAGCAAAAGTGCAGCACCCGATAGGCCAACTCTGTTAATGATATGACATGCTTTCATACTACCTCCCGTTAATATCTCAAAATAAGAGATTAAATATGGAGCTAACCTAACATGTCAGGTAAAATAAATGTGTGATTATTGTTAAATAAATAATTTAATTATGTTCATTTTTCATCATCAAACACTACATTAACCTGTTCTTTTCCTCGATGCTGTTCACGGATTTCTTGTGCAACCAACGCAATCGCTTCCCCACTACTCATTCCTTCAACCATCAATTGCTGAATTTTTTCTACTGCTAATTGCTGTTCCTGATGGGATAAAGTTGGCATATCTGAAAACATGGTAATAACCTCTATAAAGTGATCTATGCCGAAGAGTATAGCGATTTTTAACTCAAGTCAGGAGTGGATTTCTATGTTAATCTGTAAGGACTGAAATCAAGACTAACTTTTGCATTACAACTGCTAAACCAACGCCATTATGAGTACTTCACTACAAAAACGACAATTACCCTATCAACCAGACGCTGCCATCAACTATTTCGCGCCAATTTCAAACCAGCCTTGGGCAATGCTGCTCCATTCTGGTTCTGCCGACCATCCTCATAATCGGTTTGATATTCTGGTTGCAGAGCCACGGATAACATTACTCAGTCATAATAAATCAACTGAAATAAATGAAAATGGCGATAGCTATATTACTGAAGAAGATCCCTTTTACCTGTTAAAAAGACAGCTAGAGAAATTAAATATAACGGCAGAACTTGATCCTGATTTGCCATTTCAGGGCGGCGCACTGGGCCTATGGGGATATGATCTTGGGCGTTATATTGAAGAATTACCATCACAAGCCCAAAATGAGCTCTCATTTCCAGACATGGCAATAGGTATTTATGACTGGGCACTGATTGTTGATCATCATAAAAAAGAGGTGATTTTATGCAGTTACAGTGATGTTGATACGCGCCTGAACTGGCTTACTTCTCACCAAACTTCTCACCAACTTTCACCAAAAGCAGCTTTTACATTGACCAGTGAATGGCAGTCAAATATGAGCGCCAAACAATATAATGAGAAAATTAACTGCATTCATCAATATCTGTTAAGTGGTGATTGTTATCAAGTTAACCTGGCACAACGATTTTGCGCTGATTACCAAGGAGATGAATGGCAAGCATTCATAAAACTTAATGAGAGCAACCGCGCCCCTTTTTCAGCCTTTATTCGTTTACCGGAAAACAGCGTTATCAGTGTCTCTCCTGAACGTTTTTTACTGCTGGAAAATAAACAAATTCAAACCCGCCCGATTAAGGGAACACTACCACGCTTAGGTGATACAGAAAAGGACGCCCTGCAAGCTGAAAAATTAGCGACTTCGAAAAAAGACCGGGCCGAAAATCTGATGATTGTCGATTTATTGCGTAATGATATTGGCCGGGTAGCCACACCGGGGTCAGTTAAAGTTCCTGAATTATTTATGGTTGAACAATTCCCTGCCGTTCATCATCTGGTTAGCACAATCACCGCAACATTGCCAAATGAACAACATGCCACGGATCTATTACGTGCCTGTTTTCCCGGCGGTTCTATTACCGGAGCTCCTAAAATCAGAGCGATGGAAATAATAGAAGAGCTTGAACCTCATCGCCGACATGGATATTGTGGTTCAATTGGTTATATTAGTTTCTGTGGCACAATGGATAGCAATATCACCATTCGTACCCTCTTAACAGAGAAAGAACAAATATATTGCTGGGCCGGTGGCGGAATCGTCGCCGACAGCATTGCTGAAAAAGAGTATCAGGAAACATTTGATAAGCTGAATCGTATTTTGCCACAACTAGGGAAAATAAAAGTAATATGATATCTCTGTCTGATTTCGTTAACAGATTTCAGTTACAACTTCCACTACCACCTAAACGGCTTTTAGATAATAACCGCCATGCTGCGGTGTTATTACCGATCATCTGCAAACCGAAACCAACATTATTATTGACCCGACGCTCCGATACCTTACGATCACATGCCGGTCAAGTAGCCTTTCCTGGAGGAGTTGCTGATCCTAAAGATAAATCAATAATCGCAACAGCATTACGAGAAGCGGAAGAAGAAGTTAACATACCTCCTCAAAAAGTTCAGATTCTAGGACAACTGGCTCCTTTAAATAGCATCAGCGGCTATCTGGTAACACCTATTGTCGGATTATTGCCTCCCGGATTATCCCTCCACAGTAACCCGACAGAAGTTTCTAAAATATTCGAAATTCCTCTATCTGAAGCGCTTTCACTTTCAAGTTACCATTATCTTGATGTTAATCGCCGTGGTCAGCAACATCGTATCTATTTTTACTGGTATCAGCAGCATCTCATCTGGGGATTGACAGCGACGATAATTCATCAATTAGCTCAACAAGTTCAAGTTTGATCCAAATCATTTAGGGATAATCAATTTGTATTTTTTTTGCCCATTTTTGTCACTGTTGCTATCATAATTCAAAAAAAACTGTAAACTCCCTTATCAACACTACTAAATCACAGTAAAGTAGCGTACCCCAATATATATAA
>NZ_JAPFCD010000082.1:0-15161 GCF_026153155.1 Photorhabdus aballayi
AATAAAATGCCGTCCTGCAACGGCGATAAGGCATAGATATCCTGAATATTAGCAAGTCCGCCCGGGACTTGTCTGATAATGAAGTCAATGTCAGACTGGGTTAAGTTAACCAACGGCAGCATCGCAGGGAGTAGCGCGGTTATTGTGGGGGTGATGAGGTTGGGCGGCACCGCCACCGCCCGGTGCTGTCCCAGTGTTTGCGCCAGGTCTGATAACACCGGTGCCTGAAACAGGTCGCGTACCGCCAGCGTCAGCCCCCGATGATGCAGGCGTTCCATCATCCGTACTGCCAGCAGGGAATGACCGCCCAGGGCAAAGAAATTGTCGTGCCGGCTAATGTGTTCAATGCCCAGCAACTCTCGCCAAATGGCCGCCAGGGCCGCTTCTGTCTCCCCCTGCGGGGCTTCATAAGCCTGACGGGCAAAGGCGGCCTCATCCGGTACCGGCAATGCCCGGCGATCCAGCTTACCGTTCGGGGTTAATGGAAACGCCTCCAGACGCACAAACGCCGCCGGTACCATATAATCCGGCAAGAGAGCGCTCAGGCGCGTACGCAGACTGTTCACCAGCCCGTCCTCCGCTTCCGCCGTCACATAGGCCACCAGCCGTTTGTCCGGCCCATCCCCCAGGGCTAATACCGCGGCCTCACGCACCGCCGGGCAGTCCATCAGCCGGGCTTCAATTTCTCCCGGTTCAATGCGGAAACCGCGGATCTTAACCTGCTGGTCATTACGGCCCAGGAATTCTAAATTACCGTCCGGCAGGTAACGGGCTAAATCCCCGGTACGGTACATCTGTGCATCCGGGGTATCACTGAACGGATCGACCAGGAAACGTTCCGCCGTCAGCTCAGGCCGGTTCAGATAGCCACAGGCTACCCCGTCTCCGCCAATATAAATCTCACCGGTTACTCCCAGCGGTACTGGCTGCTTCTCAGCATCTAACAGATAAACCCGCGTATTGGCGATTGGCCGGCCAATCGGGATGTGGGTTGCTCCCGGGGCTAATGCCTCGATACGGTACGTTGTCGTAAAGGTGGTACCTTCACTCGGGCCATAAGCCTGTAATAATCGCTGGGGCGGACTGGTGTTCAGTACCTGACCGATGACATGCGGATCAAGGGCATCGCCCCCGACAATCAGCAGCTTTATCTGTGGCAGAGCCGGGGATAACGCCGCTGCCAGCCGGTTAAACAACCCGACAACCAGCGACAGCACCGTGATGTGGTGGGTTTGTAAAGCCCGGACTAACTCCGGCGGCGTTAATAATGTAGTGTGATCGATAACCACCAGCGTCCCACCGTTGAGCAACGGTGACCAGACTTCAAACGTGCCGGCATCGAAAGCCGGATTTGCCGTAAAGGCGACCCGGTCATCCGGTCCGATTTCCGCATAGCCATTATTGACGACCAGCCGGACCACGGCGCGGTGCGGCACCAGGATCCCTTTTGGTGTCCCGGTGGAGCCGGAGGTGTACATGATATACGCTAAATCAGTGCTGGAACGTGGCAAGTCAGGATTGATGCCATCCTGCTCGCTGTCCGTATTTTTCTCATCCGAAAGACGAAACAGCGGCACAGCTAGGCCAGCCGGGATCTCCGTCCGTGTATCGGTGAGCAACAACCGGGCGGCACAATCACTTATCAGCCAGTTTTTCCGCTCATCCGGCACATCGGGATCAACCGGCACGTAAACCGCACCGGCTTTAAGAACCGCCAATTGAGCCACCACCAGTTCTGTCGAACGCTCTAACAGGAGCGCAACCTGATCACCGGGACAAATCCCCTGTTCGATTAACTGACGAGCCAGCCGATTAGCCCGGGCATTCAGTTCAGCATAGCTGAGTGTCTGCTCCTCATATATGAGTGCTGTGGCATCAGGCATTCTCTCCACCTGTTGCTCAAACAACTGATGAATACACAATGAATCAGGGTACGCGGTCTCTGTCGCGTTCCAGGTTTTTAACAATAAGGTCCGCTCTGTTTCCGGCAGAATTTCCAATGCCCTGACCGGCCTCGGCCTGTTCGGTGCTTGCTCCAGCGCCTCAGTCAGGCTTTCCAATGCCTGCTGCATATAACCACATATTTGTTCAGGGTTAAACGGTTGTATCACTTGCGCCGTCAGCCCCAGTGCATCCCCGAAATCCTCCACCGACAGGGCAAACGGATAGTTAGTCCGCTCTTGTGTGCCCAGCAATTCAATACCCTTCAGGGGTTCATCTGAAGCTGTCAACGGGGCATTATGCCGGTAGTTCAGCAGCGTATTAAACAACGGTGTTCCACTGGCGACTCCACTGCAACGCTGGGCCAACGCCAGTGAAGCATGTTCGTGCGCCAACAATCCCGCTAACCGGTGATGTGTTTCCCGCACCCACTCCTGCACCGGGGTATCATCGATATCCAGTCGCAATGGTAACGTGTTGATAAATAATCCTGTGCTACTCTCTATGCCTTCTCCCGCCTGCATCCGTCCAAACAGGACGGTCCCGAACACCACTTTCTCCTGACCACTGGTACGCGATAACACCTGTGCCCAGGCCAGATGACACAGGGCCGCCAGACTGACCCCAAAACGCCGGGCCTGACTGCGCAGGCAATCACTCAGCTCCGGTGCCAGCATCCGATGGGACTCCGTTACCTGCGAACCATCACGGTGTACCTCCGTCAATCCAAACGCCAGCGTGGGCTCCTCCACCTCTGCCAGCATCTCGCTAAAGAACCGGGTATGCTCTGCCTGGCTAATACCAAGGCAGGTTTGTGCCACCAGATTGCGGAAAGGGACCGGCGCAGGCAGGCTGTCTGTCTGACGGGTAAGATGCGCCCGTACTTCATTATTTATGACATCCAGCGTAGTATGGTCACCGATTAAGTGATGCATCAGTTGCAGGACTAACCAGCGTCCGTCCGCTTCCTGCGCGACCATAAAACGCAACAATGGTGCCTGATTTAAATCAAGACGATACAGGCGTGGATCAAAACGTTGAGCCAGCTGGTCACTGACTGCGCCTTCAGCCGGATTTAACGTCAGCTCGGTGACTGACAAAGGGGCCTGACGCCACACCACCTGAGCCGGCACAGATACTCCCTGCCAGATAAACGCCGTGCGCAGGATATCGTGCCGGTCAACCACCCATTGCACCGCCGCCAGATAACGTTCCAGCAGAGACCGGGCAGCAAAACGCATCTGACTGACCAGCAAATACGGATCGCCTTTATCGGCCAGTAAATGATGGAATAAGATGCCATCCTGTAACGGTGATAAGGCATAGATATCCTGAATATTAGCGAGTCCGCCCGGGACTTGTCTGATAATAAAGTCAATGTCAGACTGGGTTAAGTTAACCAACGGCAGCATCGTTGGGGACAGAGTGGTTGTCGTGGGGGTGATGAGGTTGGGCACCACCACCACTGCCCGGTGCTGCCCCAGTGTTTGCGCCAGGTCTGATAACACCGGTGCTTGAAACAGGTCGCGTACCGCCAGCGTCAGCCCCCGATGGCGCAGGAGTTCCATCATCCGTACTGCCAGCAGGGAATGACCGCCTAGGGCAAAGAAATTGTCATGCCGGCTAATGTGTTCAATGCCCAGCAACTCTCGCCAAATGGCCGCCAGGGCCGCTTCTGTCTCCCCTTGTGGCGCTTCATAAGCCTGACGGGCAAAAGCGGCCTCATCCGGTACCGGCAATGCCCGGCGATCCAGCTTACCGTTCGGGGTTAATGGAAACGCCTCCAGACGCACAAACGCCGCCGGCACCATATAATCCGGTAAAAGCGTGCTCAGGTGCGCGCGCAGACTGTTCACCAGCCCGTCCTCCGCTTCCGCCGCCACATAGGCCACCAGCCGTTTGTCCGGCCCATCCCCCAGGGCTAATACCGCGGCCTCACGCACCGCCGGGCAGTCCATCAGCCGGGCTTCAATTTCCCCCGGTTCAATGCGGAAACCGCGGATCTTAACCTGCTGGTCGTTACGGCCCAGGAATTCCAGATTACCGTCCGGCAGGTAACGGGCTAAATCCCCGGTACGGTACATCTGTGCATCCGGGGTATCACTGAACGGATCGACCAGGAAACGTTCCTCCGTCAGCTCAGGCCGGTTCAGATAGCCACAGGCTACCCCGTCTCCGCCAATATAAATCTCACCGGTCACCCCCAGCGGTACTGGCTGCCTCTCAGCATCTAACAGATAAACCCGCGTATTGGCGATTGGCCGGCCAATCGGGATGTGGGTTGCTCCCGGGGCTAATGCATCGATACGGTACGTTGTCGTAAAAGTGGTACCTTCACTCGGGCCATAACCATTTAATAGCTGTTGTGGCGGATTCGTGCTCAGTACCTGACCGATGACATGCGGATCAAGGGCATCGCCCCCGACAATCAGCAGCTTTATCTGCGGAAAAACAGGAGACAATTCCACTGCCAGCTGGTTAAACAATCCAGCACTCAACCACAGAGCAGTAATTCGCTGAACCTGTAAAACCTGTACAAACTCTAGCGGCGTCAGCAAAGTGGCGTGATCAACAACCACTAACGCACCACCATTAAGCAACGGTGCCCAGACTTCAAACGTGCTGGCATCGAAAGCCGGGTTAGCAGCAAAGGCCACTCGATCATCCGGTTCAATTTCAGCGTAGCCATTGTTGATCACCAGCCGGACCACCGCACGATGTGGTACTAAGACACCTTTAGGTATCCCGGTCGAACCGGAGGTATACATGATATACGCTAACTCAGTGCTGGAACGCGGTAAGTCAGGGTTGATACCATCCTGCTCGCTGTCCGTACTTTTCTCATCTGGGAAACGAAACAGCGGCACAGCCAGACCGGCCGGGATTTCCGCCCGTGTATCGGTGAGCAACAACCGGGCGGCACAATCACTTATCAGCCAGTTTTTCCGCTCATCCGGCACATCGGGATCAACCGGCACGTAAACCGCACCGGCTTTAAGCACCGCCAATTGAGCCACCACCAGTTCTGTCGAACGTTCTAACAGGAGCGCAACATGATCACCGGGACGAATCCCCTGTTCGATTAACTGACGAGCCAGCCGGTTAGCACAGATATTCAGTTCCCTATAACTCAGGGACTTATCTCCCGCGATTAATGCCAGCGCTTTTGGCGTTTTTTCCACCTGTTGCTCAAACAACTGATGAATACACAATGAATCAGGGTATGTGGTTTCAGTCGCGTTCCAAATTTCTAGCAATAACGTACGTTCAGTTTTTGGCAGGATTTCTAGTTCTCTTACTGGCACATTCGGTGTCTGTTCAAGCGCTTCCACCAAACTTTCCAGCGCCTGTTGCATATAACCGCATATCCGTTCCGAGTCAAACGGCTGTACCACCTGAACCGTCAAACTCAATGCTTCGCCAAAATCTTCCACCGATAGAGCAAACGGGTAATGAGTGCTTCCCTGATCACCAAGGAATTCAATACCATTTAGGGGTTCATCTGAAGCCGTCAACGGGGAATTATGTCGGTAATTCAATAGTGCATTGAACAATGGCATACCATTAGCTACGTTACTGCAACGTTGAGCCAAAACCAGTGAGGCATGTTCATGCGCTAGCAATCCAGCCAGCCGAGAGTGCACTACCCAAACACTGTTCCGTACTGGAGTTTCGTCGATATCCAACCGCAGAGGAAGAGTATTGATAAACAATCCCATCCCGCTATCAGCACCTTCCCCCGCCTGCATACGTCCAAACAACACAGTGCCGAATACCACCCGTTTCTGCCCGCTAATGCGTGACAACACCAGTGCCCAAGCCAGATGACACAGTGTGGCCAAACTTACGCCCAAACATCTGGCCTGATCACGCAAGCGGTCATTCAATTCAGCCGCTAGCATCCGATGAAATTCCACAATTTGCGAACCATCACTGTATACTTCCGTCACCCCAAATGGTAACGTCGGTTCATCCACCTCCGCTAGCATGTCAGTAAAGAAGCGGGCATGTTCCTTTTGACTGTGCTCTAGTCGGGACTGAGCCACCAGATTGCGAAAAGGTGCCGGAATGGGCAATCTGTTCTCTTGCCCAGTAAGATACGCTCGCACTTCGCTGTTCATCATTTCCAGCGTTGTTTGATCACCAATCAAATGATGCATGAGTTGCAGTAAAAGCCAGCGCCCGCTGGTCTCCCGCACTATGACAAAACGCAGTAGCGGTGCCTGACCCAAATCAAGACGATAGTGGCGAGGATTAAAACGTTGAGCCAATTGGTCACAAACTGAGCCATCAGCTGGGTTCAATATCAATTCAGTCACAGACAAAGACACTTGACGCAAAACTACCTGAGCCGGGATTGATAGTCCCTGCCAGATAAAGGCTGTACGTAGGATATCGTGACGTTCGATCACTTGTTGAACCGCTACCAGATAACGATCAATCAGAGAGCGATCAGCAAAAGCTATCTGACGGGTCAACAGATATGGATCACCTTCTTCTGCCAGTAAGTGGTGGAACAAAATACCATCCTGCAACGATGATAGCGCATAAATATCCTGAATATTGGTGAGTCCACCCGGTACCTGACTGACTAACCTATCAATATCTGCTTGCTCTATATTAATCAGAGGCAACATTTCAGGGACGATACGTTTACATTCCACTGTTATTAAATTCGGAGGAACAGCAAAAGCATCATCTATTTTTATTAGTAAAGTTGCTTGCTCTGCCAATATCGGTCTTGAAAACAGAGCGCCAGACTGTACGATATAGCATTTGTCCCGCAACAATCTCATCAACTGCATGATTAATAGAGAATGTCCACCAAGAGTAAAAAAATTATCAAAACGGCTGATATGATTGATACTTAGTAACTGGCTCCACATCTCTGCCAGCAAGATTTCAATCTCACCCTGAGGGGGCTGATAATGCTGGCGTTGATACGCTGTGGCATCCGGTGTCGGCAGTGCCTTGCGGTCAAGTTTTCCATTGGGCGTCAAGGGAAAATCCGCCATCATCACAAAAGCAGCCGGTACCATATACTCGGGCAACACAGACAGTAGATATTGGCGCAGCACCGCCGTAGCCTGATCAGATTCGTTACCCTGCACCAAGACCACATAAGCAACCAGCTGTTTATCCTCTCTGCTTCCTTCATGGGCAATAACCACCGCTTGCTGCACTGTCGAATGGGTTTCAAGGCAAGTTTCAATTTCACCTAATTCAATGCGAAAACCACGTATTTTAACTTGATGGTCATTACGCCCAATATATTCAATGTTGCCGTCACGATCGTAACGAGCCAAATCGCCAGTACGATACATGCGAGCATCAAGTTCTGAATGAAAAGGATCGGCCAGAAAACATTCAGCAGTCAGTTCCGGTCGGTTCAGATAACCGCGAGCAACGCCAACCCCACCAATATACAATTCACCAATAACGCCTAAAGGGACTGGCCGCTGTTGGTTATCTAATAAATAAATACGGGAATTGGTAATTGGCTTGCCAATTGGCACAACTTGCCCCTCAAAATTATCAGGACAATGCCAATAAGTTACATCAATCGCGGCTTCAGTCGGGCCATATAAATTATAGAGTCTGACCCAAGGCATCAATGCCTGGCAATGTTTCACTGTGGTAGGATGCAACGCTTCGCCGCTGCAAAACAGATGCTTTAGCGTTAAACAACGGGTCAAATCAGGTTCTTTTAAGAAGGTGGTCAACACCGAAGGCACAAAATGAAGGGTGGTTACTTTCTCTTGGCTGATTAACTCAATCAACTGAGAGAGATTTTTCTGTTGTTCTGTAGTCGCCAACACCATTTTGGCACCACTCATAAAACTACAAAACAGCTCCCAAACAGAAACATCAAAACTAAACGTAGTCTTTTGCAACACGACATCATCAGGTGTGAGTTGATAAGTTTGCTGTATCCAATATAAACGATTCATCACACTACGATGTTCATTTTGCACGCCTTTCGGATTGCCGGTTGAACCTGATGTGTAGATAACATAGGCCAAATTACGTGAATTTAGCCCCATGACACAGGGATTATCTGCTGATAACTCAATGCCTTCCGCCAAGACTGCATTTATATCCAGCCGTTTCTTTGCCACGGAGATGCCATTCAACTTATCTGCACCAATATCATCGTGTAATAGCAAGACAGGGCTGGCATCATCAAGAATATAGTGAAGACGTGCTGATGGGTAATTAGGGTCGAGTGGAACATAAGCCCCGCCTGCTTTTAAAATTGCCAATAAACCGATGACCATCAGTGGCGTTCGGTCAACACAAATTGCCACTCGGCTATCCGGAACCACTCCTTCAGCAATCAACCGATGTGCTAATCGGTTAGCCTGCTGGTTCAATTCAGCATAACTCAGGATATGACCATTAAACACCAACGCAGGAGCATTCGGGGTTTTTATCACCTGTCGCTCAAGTAGTTCATGGATACAATATTCTGATGGGTAATCCCCTGCTGTGTCATTCCATTGATTCAGCAATAGCTCTCGTTCATCTGCTGGTAGAATATCGATCTCTTTAATACACTGAGTGACATTTTTCGCCATGGTGTGCAAGACGATAAGAAAGTAATTTAGCTGGCGCTTTATAGTTGGTTTATCAAATAGCGCTGTCGCATAACTTATTCCCCCGATAATCTTACCACCTCGCTGGTGCATAAATAATTCGAGATCGACTTTTACTGTATTTGAATGATAATCAATCGGAGATATTTTGATTCCTTCAAATTCACACTCATTTTCGTAACAATCCAGCCAAGTAATGAGTGCTTGAAAAATAGCGGAATAAGCGACATCATATTCAGGATTGATAGCTTCAACAAGACATTCAAAAGGAATATCCTGATTATCTTGCGCATTCATCATCGTATTACTGACTTGCACAAATAGTTCTTCAATCGTGGAATCATCATCAATATCAATTCGTATCGGTAAAATATTGGCAAATGGCTTTACTACATTCTTTATTTCCTTACTATTTCGGTTAGCAAAAGGAGTACCAATGACGATACAGTCTTGTACTGAAAGACGATGAAGCACAATAGCCCAAGCCGTCATGACAATCATTAACAAGGTTATTCCCTGCTCTTGGCTAATCTGCTTAAGCTGATTGGTTAAGTCTTCATTAAGCGTAAACGCACAAATATCTCCTTTTGACGGTAAATTATTCAGCCTTGGGTACGTTGTCGGTAAAGTTAATAAGGGAGGAATATCATTAAGCTGCCTCCGCCAATACTCACTCTGTATTGATAGCTGCTCTTCAGTCAGATAATGGTTTTGCCAAGCGATATAATCAGCAGAGTATTGTGTAACTGGCGGTAAAGAAACCGTTCGATGATTCAATAGATCATTATAAATAACACATAATTCATTAATTAGTATGCTAACAGAGAAATTATCGGCAATAACCGGATGTTGATTTAATAAAAATATATATTCGTCATTATTCAGATGTAATAAGCAAGCTCTTAATAATGGTTCTCTGGCAAAATCAAAAGGGGTATTTAGTGTATCATCAATAATCTGAGCAATCCTTTTTTCTTGCTCATCAACGGCACGAAGGTCAGAGATTAGAAGAGGGAATGAATTATTATTACTCAGAGTATTAACGATTAGAAACGAGTTATCATCAATCAAAGTTTCACATAATATATCATGACGGATAAATAAAATATTTAATGCTTGGTGAAATAGTTCAACATTTAAACTACCAACCAATTTATAAGATGTCGATACATGGTAGTTTTCAGAACGATCTTTTATACGATGAACTGACCACATTTTTTGTTGTGATTCCGATGAACACGCGTTTTCACGTTTGGTTTGTGGAGTTACCATCTTATCGTTTTTCATTACTAATTCCTTATATTAATTAGTCAAAGACACAGCGATAGAAAGATCACCAAGTACCGAAAATTTAAAAACCGAAGCGCATGATAAAAGTGATAAAAGAAAGACGAAATTTTATATGCACGTTATCAATGGTAATAAATCCGTCCCTAAAATTAGTTAAGATTATTTATTTTTCAATCACTTATTTCAAACCCTCCCAGAATCAGACATTACACACTAATTCCACTTTTCCAATATAAGACTGGGTTATGAAAATAGACTTTGCTATGGCAGTACTTTCTGTCGAACGAAAATTATTAATTCATTCTAGCCTGTAACTGTTTTGGCTAACTCACGAATTTTTTTCAGTTTCACTGATTATTTATATTAAATTACATAACCTTAAATTAGCAAGAAATAAACTCTAAAAAAACGTTATAAGAATAAAAAAACACCTAGATAATCAACAGGAATTTAATTCCAAACAAATATTATTTTATATTTAAAAATCACCATGAACTTTCAAATAACAAACATGAATCACACTAAAACAACACATCAAAATAATCATTTAATATGAAATAATAAAAATCACAAAAACAGACACAAAAAAACTCATAACTTGTTTGTCATATCGATTTATAAGCAACAAAATAATTCATAAAAGATATAGTATCTATAAATGGTTATGAAAAACCGATTTTTTCAAAACCTGTTATCTTTCTGCTTCGCTTGATTGTGTATAAACCATAATGCATTCTCCTATGGAGGTCAGATACTCACTATAGTAAATTAGCTCTTATAAAAAATTGCATTTATTAGTTAAATGCATCATTTTAGATTTTTATTTATTATCAAACTATCTACTTTATCAAATTAATTATTTAGTTAATAAATTCAACCATAATAATATAGGATTACAAAGTAAATATGATTCATAATCACAGTCCTACATTAGGGAATTATCTTACTTCACTTCATAAAGTATCGATTAATTTTACTCAAATACCCCATTCCACTTAGTTACACACCAATTTATGGGATGATAAATGAATATTCGACAATCAAACAGATTTTATTCACACTTTTATATTGTTAGCGCTGGACACTTTCCAACGCTACCTCTGGCAGCATTGCCAATGATATTTTTAGCGCTTCATTGGTCACATTACTAAACAGAGTATTGACAACCTCCAACAATAACTATTCCTCACTCGTCTGGTACTTCAGTATTCTGGTTATATTGGCGATAGCCTGCCGCATACTCAGTGACGTGATTTTCGCTAAATTGAGCCAAAATACAATAGCGAAGATGCGGGAAATCATCTCAGAACGCATTGCCTGTGCATCCTTCCGTCAGATTGAGGTGCTCGGCGGTAGAGCCGCAAGAACAAAACCGTAAGTTTTCCAAATATATTCCCACAGATTCTTATAGCACCTAAAAACGGAAAGCCCGTTGCTCCATAAGCGATGAGAAGGTCTTATCTTCTCATCATTTATAACGGTGTCCGGTTTTATTTGACCGTTGCAAACTGCCAACAATTGTGAACAAAAGCGGGAGTCAACCCCCTGATTGAAGGGGAGCCTATATGTGCCAATGTACGTTCGATATCTTCTTTTAGTAAACGGATCACCTCACTGACGCCTTGTTCACCAGTCGCTGCAAGGCCATACAACACAGCCCTTCCCAGCAACACCATATTTGCTCCCAGAGCCAACGCTTTAACGATATCAGATCCTCGACGGAAGCCACTATCGATCAAGACAGGTTGATACATTGCCTGTACCGTGGCACTTAATGTTTCCATTGGGGAAAGTGTGCCATCAAGCTGTCTCCCACCGTGATTGGACAGGATCACACCATCAGCCCCCAGTTCAATACATTTTTTAGCATCCTCTGGTCGGACAAGCCCTTTCACCAGGAGCTTATGTGGCCATAAAGCTCGCAACTGTTCCAAGCTTTGCCAGTTAAAGCTAGCATCCATTTGTCGACTCATTACTGCGACCTGAACATCTACGCCTATGTTCTCCGTCATGACGAAATTCGCCAATTGAGGCATTCCGTTACATAAAAAGCGCAGCAACCAGCCTGGATGAAGGCAGCCGTCAAGCAGCATGGCGGGACGATAGCGCAAAGGCAGACAAAACTGGTTACGTATATCCCGCTCCCGATAACCATTAACCGCAACATCAACGGTAATTACCAAAGTGGTGTAATCAGAGGCCAACGCCCGCTTCACCATCTGTTCTGCCAGTTCGGGACATACTACATAAAGCTGGAACCATTTTTCTCCGTCACACTGTCTAGCCACATCTTCAATTGTCATGTTCGCCGCACTGGAGAGTATAAAAGGAATGTTCTCTTTCGCTGCCACCCGGGCAAGAATCAAGTCGCCATCTGGCCGAAAAGTGGCATTAAGCCCAGTAGGAGCAATAGCAAAAGGTGCTGACCATACCTTATTAAACAAAGTACATGAAATATCCCTTTTACTGACGTCAATTAATCGATGGGGTATAAAACGCCAGCGATCAAAAATCTGCTGATTATAGCGTAGCCCTTTTTCATCCTCCGCACCGCCCTCTAGGTAGTCAAAAATTATCTTTGGTAATTTTTTCTTCGCCAAAGTGCGGTAATCCGCCACGTTAAGTAATTTGTTGCTCATCTGATTTCTGTGCAAGGTAGTCATGTTCAGTCTGTTCAACCCGTTGCCATGTATTAAAAGATTCACTTTATGCTGTTTAAGCTGCGTCAAAGTGGGCGGTTCAGGTTCCCCCACCCAACGATTTATGGATCAAATTGAAAACGATATGCCCTTCTTTATCAGTGACAATACTGGCTGGCTTACCTTCATTTATTCCCTCTGGGTTAATAATGCTACGGACAAGAAACAGCTCTTCTCATCTCATGAGTTTTTCCTCCGATCGGCAATAAAGCAGGACAATCGACGCACACCCTCTTCAATCAGGTCAGATTCAACATAGCTGAAAGAAAGTCTGAGTACATTGTTGTAACAATCTGAATTGGAAAATATCGACGTTGGAACTACAATCACGCCAAACTCAGCAGCACAACGCTCAATATCCTGCATAGTCAGGTTGAAAGGTAGACTCAGGTTGAGAAAAAAGCCGCCATTAGGCATATCCCATGAGATAATAGGCTCTTTTTCAGCAAAGAAACACGTCAGGCTGTGTAGTAATCGATCCCGTTTTGCCCGATAGTGTTCACTGATACTCTGCGTGATTTGCTTTAATGAACAATTGTTCTCCAGCAGGAATCCTCCCACAATAGCCTGAGCAATTTGCCCGGTATTTACGGAAATAAAGCTTTTCACACGGGTCATATCATTAATCAGCGGTACAGCCAGCTCCCCCCGTTTTACGTGAGCCCGGCAAATCAAATAACCAATACGCACCGCTGGACATAGTGTTTTGGCAAAAGTACCGATATGAATAACCACTGCTTCGTTATCCAAGGCAAGCAGTGTCGGTTGTTGGTGATGCGTATAATCAAACAGACGGTAAGGGCTATCTTCTAAAACAAACAATGCTCGTGCATAACAAAAAACTAGTAATTCCTTTCTCCGTGCCAAAGACATGGTTCTGCCACAAGGATTAGAAAAATCAGGAATAGTGTAGATGGCACGTGCACGCTTTCCTGATGCAGCGATGCTATTGATGCTGTACTCCAATGCAGAGATAATCGGCCCCTCGCTATCGCACTCAACATACACCACGTCAATGCCTTTGATTCTGGCCGCACCGGTAATACCAATATAAGCTGGATCTGTCACCAGTAATACATCATGCGCTGGGGAGAACAGCGTATCAAGGCAGATAACCATCCCTTCCTGAGCACCATTAGTGACCAAAATCTCTTCCGGCTCCAGCGTAATTCCCTCATCAAGATATAGCTGCTTAGCGATCAATGGATTAATAATGCCGCGTGTATCGCCATACTGTCCAAGCAAGTTACCAATCTCTTGATGGCTTTTATTACGCGCTCCGGCCAGATAGTGGGAAAACAGCGCAATATACTGCGACCATTTTTCCGGCCGAGCATTAATCTCTGAGGGACGACCAGAGGCAAACGAAATCGCATTAGGATATCGCTCTATGACTTCATTGAGAAAACACATCGTGTTCAGGTCAGCGTGCTCCTGAAAAGCCAGGTCGCTTGCTTCTATTGCCAGTGGCATAAGTGTCTCCTGTTACTGTTATTAAATTTGTTGTGTCTTTTCCAACTGCCGGAACAAGTTGTTTATATTCTCTTCTTCAAATCCTTCACCATGCCTCTCAAGAAACTCAAACATCATTCCTGACTCACTGTCACGTTTGGTGAAAATTTGTTTCAAGTTACCCCCCCTAATAATCTGCGTGGAAAATTCAATGCCGTTTTCCTCTAATTCGGCTACGACTTCTTCCAAGTTCTCCACCTCAAAAGCAACATGCTGAACACCAGGCCCATATTGTTCAACGTACTGTGTCACCTGAGACTGCGATTCTGTGCCCTGTAATAGTACCAGCGTATAGCCATTTCCTTGTAAAATTGCGGATTCCATCGCGGTGGTTACGCCCTTTGTTACTCGACGTTCCACAAGGGTAAAACCAAGCATCTCCACATACATGCTCAACGCTTTATCCAGTGACACAACTGCAATAGCTAGGTGGTCAATCTTTTTATATTTCTTCGCTATCCCTGTGAGGGAAATGTGATTTTCGGTCATAATCTTTATCAGAAAGTTAAAGTTAAAGTAATATATTCCCATGCTTAGTATCTCTGGGAACATCCAATTTAAAACGCCGAGCATCCCCCCTTAACTACTAGGAGAATCAAACGCATCAACATCTGATAGCAATGTTTCAAGCTGTACAGAAAATTGCCACAACTCCCGTGAAAAGATAGGCCATTAACACCACGAGAAACGGAATACCGGATTCAGTTGCTACAAGCAATCGTTCATGTATTAGCTGTTGTTTTCTCTGCAATATACTAGCAATCACTAGGGAGCATCTTGCTAGTTCATCGAACGTAATACTCTGTTCTTTATCCCAGCTTTTTGTCAGAAACCGATAAGTAAGTTTATTAATATGAATATCACAGCATCAGATAAGTACACTGGTCAAAGTACCCCTGAATTGAGTATAAAGACCTTTCCAAAATTAGCTTAATGTGTTAAGTACTTATACCGCACCTGAAAAACTGAAATATACACTACACCAAACAATGGTTATTTTTCCCTAACTCTGTCTCTTTTTTGCCAACTACTCCACAAGAAATACTTATAGATGGTAGATTCGACTAATAAATACAATTTTTCAGAAGGTCAGTTGCTATAGTAGACATCTTTTCCGCTACAG
>NZ_JAPFCD010000083.1:0-14838 GCF_026153155.1 Photorhabdus aballayi
ATGGTGTAAATGGTCAACATTATTTATGGGCGCACGGGATACCCCACGTACAATACAACAAGAAATTAATAACAAAATCTGCTCACCGAGAAAAAACACCTGTTTTATTATTTGCAGGATTAAAACCAAGACAACGCATTTAATCATGAGAATTTCAGAATGAGCAAATCAGCCATAGTTTTAAATATCACTTATGCTATCTTTTGTGCGTTATTTATATATATGATGTCATACTTAGAAGAAGAGCATTATATCGGTGGTCAGGATACAGATAATCTCTGTACTGTTTACAGAGAGCTGATAGATGATAATCGTGATGTATTTGCTCCAACATGTTTACTGATTATGTCTCCCCTAATTTATGTAACCGTGAAGAAAAGATTCAAATCCCTTTCTCTTAATGTCATTACATTTGCTTTGCTTGGATACTGGGTGTGGCGGTTCTTTGTCAGATTAATCGTATGCGTTTAGAATAGTTTCAAATATTCAGGTAACAGTTACTGGGCGTTACCTGAATGTCAATTCACGCTATGTCAACTCACACTATATCAATTCACACAATGTCAATTCACACTATGCGATTATTACAAACATGCCATCTGGATAGTCGAGATATTTAAGTCCCTTTTAACACTTTGATGCCACATTTCTAAGTATTCTGGTTTTAAAAATTTACTCTTCTTACAAATGTAAATTATCTTAAATTTATAAATTTTTAATTGCTTTTTGCACACACCCTACAGCAGGATAAAAAAAGCACATTAAGAGGAGCAACCAGTATGGCAAATATCATTTATCTAACATTGAAAGGCAAAAAACAGGGGCTGATCTCCACTGGCTGCGGTTCCTTAAACTCTATAGGAAATAATTACCAGCACGGCCATGAGAATGAGATTTTTATTTACTCTCTTCAACATTTAATGACGAGGGAACAACACGTATCCCATCATCCGGTTATGGTAGTAAAACCCGTCGATAAATCTTCGCCTTTACTGACGCGAAGCTTCGATGAAAATGAAGAGCTGGAATGCCTGTTTGAGAATTATCGAACATCACCAACCGGAGGATTAGAAAAAAATTATTCCATCAGGCTAGGCCACGCCTTTATCTCCAGCATAAAATGCCATTTTCCGCATTCCAGAGATAATAATGCCGGCGTACCACAAGAAATTATCTGTTTCACTTATAAAAATATCACATGGAATAATCTGGCCTGCTCCACCGGTTCTTATAGCTTCTGGGATGACAGGGTTTATTGACGATGAATAATGCCGCTTATTTAACTGATACCCCTGTTGATTCAGAGTCTGAGAATGGGTTACGCATTGTTTTATCGCCTGTGCAACTTGCGGCGATCCTATCGGATAATACCATTACCGAGGAAGAGACTTGGAGTAACAGAATATTAGGTGGGGCAAGTTTAGCAGCGGGAGTCGTTGAACTGATTGGCGCTGGCGCTCTTTGTCTGGCGCCTGATCCTTCAACGCTAACTAAAGCTGCCTGCGTTATTATCGGCGCGCACAGTCTTGATGTAATGAATGCTTCTGCCAGTCAAATAATTACCGGCAGAGAAACCTCGACGGAAACTTATCAAGAGGCGGTAAATTTAGCAAAAGAATTTGGAGCTGATGATTACACCGCTTCTGAAATAGGGCTTACCGTCGATATCGCTGTGCCATTGTCATTTGCTTCAATAGCGGGCGCTGTTAGAGTTGCTTCTGTACGGGTAGGCAGAATTAAGTTAATTGAACATGAATCGCCTACAGGATTAAAACCAGGTGGACATACTTTGCTTAAACATGTTGGGCTATCGGAGCAGGAGTTGAGGGCGAGGTTTTTAATATCTAAAACAATGAAAGAATCAAGTTGTTTTTATGATATAAAAATAGCAGAGAAAGTGATTTCAAATACCATCAAAAATAATCAGGCAAAAATAATTAACTGGACGAAATATGCTTTTGGAGGTAGCAGGTTAACTATAGATGATGTTTCAAAAGTACCGGTTGGCATCGGCATTACCAAAGGTGTTGAAGGAGTAGACCAATTATATAAAGTGAGAGTTGTTTTATATTACTCTGAATTCAATGGTAAGCCGTACTATATATTAACCGCCTTTCCTAAATATTAATCATATATAAAGAGGGTCAATGCAATGAAAAGAAAAAAAGAAACACAACACTTAGATAATTTTATCGGGGCTTATTTTAACCAAGATTGTGACATATTTGGCGAAACAACAATAGATGAGGTAATAACTGAATATTTAAATAGCGAACCTCCCATATTTATGAAAGGATTAATAGAGGACATTGATTACTTTATTAGTAACTCAAAAGATGTAGAAAAAGATTTTGATAATTTGGGTCATGAATTCTATCCAGAGTTATGGGAAACTACTGCATTAGATTTTCTAAATCATGTATCCAAAAGAGTACGGGATTATCTAAAAAAGGAGGTTTAGCTTATGACCGGACAATATCCATTTCTAGATATTCTAATGCATGGCTACTTCAATCAGGACTTCGATATAATATCAGGCCCCGAGCTTGATGATGTTATCAATGATTTTCTTCATGTCGCAACTCAGGGAATGAGAAAAGGGTTAATAGAAGAAATCAATGATCTTATTGACATTTCCGAAGATGTAGAGAGCACATTTGATTATCATTACCATGATGCTGACGTTCTCCCAGAATGGTGGGGACTCACAGCACTTGAATTTTTAGAGCATGTATCAAAAAAAGCACAGGATTTTTTAAACGAGCATACTGAAAAAGATGAGTAATTAAGGCATTCTGAATTTAACGGTAAACAATACTATATACTACAGCATTCCCAAAATTTAATTAAGATTTATGGAGAATAAGATGGAACTAAATCGTTTGATGTACGCCTACTTTAATCAAGACTATGACATAATATCTGGCCCTGAGCTTGATGATGTCATAAATGACTATCTTGATACCACGAATGAAGCAATGAAGAAAGAGCTAATAGAGGAAATAGAGTCTTTTATCCATAATTCAGAAAATATAGAGAAAGACTTTCAAACTCTCTATTATAGTTCTAGCTTTTGCCCTAAATTATGGGAAACCACAGCATTTGAATTTCTACAATATGTATCAAAAAGAGCAAAAGATTATCTGGATAAAAATGAGTAATTAAACGTTTTTTCAGACAACAAACAAGGAAATTTAATCAATAAGAATGGCTTATATATTTCAAGAAATTCTATTGATTTTGATTACCAAGAGATCGCAATAATATGAAAGGCCACAATTAAAATGACCGGACAATATCCATTTTTAGACATCTTAGTAGGCGCTTATTTTTGTCAAGATTATGACTTATTGTATGGAGAAACTATGGATGAAGTCACAGATTGCTTTCTTAATGTTGCAACTCAGGAAATGATAAAAAAATTAATAGAAGAGATTGATTCTTTTATTAGCACTTCAGAAGATATAGAAAAAGATTTTGACGCTCTCTACTATAGTGACTTTGACCCAGACTTTTGGGACACTGCCACAGCACTTGGTTTTTTAAACTATGTATCCAAAAGAGCACGCGATTATCTAAAAAAGGAAGTTTAGCTTATGACCGGACAATATCCATTTCTAGATATTTTAATGCATGCTTATTTTAATCAGGACTTCGATATAATATCAGGTCCCGAGCTTGATGATGTTATCAATGATTTTCTTAATGATGCATCTCAGGGAATGAGAAAAGGGTTAATAGAAGAAATCAACGATCTTATTAACTCTTCTGAAGATGTAGAGAACACATTTGATTATCATTATCATGATGTTGACGTTCTCCCAGAAGTATGGAATATGACAGCACTTGAATTTTTAGAGCATGTATCAAAAAAAGCACAGGATTTTCTAAACGAACGCATTGAAAAGGAGGTTTAGCTTATGAACAGACAATATCCACTTTTGGATAATTTAATGTACGCTTATTTTAATCAGGACTATGAAATAATATCTGGCCCTGAGCTTGATGATGTCATAGATGATTTTTTTAGTAACACAAGCAATAGAATGAAAAGAGAAGTCATAAAAGAAATTAATACTTTCATATGTAATTCCAAAGATATAGAGAAAGAATTTTACTTCATCTATTCTGATGCTGACGTTTTCCCCGAAATATGGCACCTAACAGCACTTGAATTTTTAGAGCACGTATCAAGAAAAGCACAGAATTTTTTGAACGAACATACTGAACAAGATGAATAGTTAAAGTATTCTTAAATGAAAAAATAAACAAAGAGGTTTAATTCAATGGAAAGAGAAATAGAAAGAAAATATATAGATGATTTAATGATTACTTATTTTCATCAAGATTATCAGTTATTCGGCGAAACAATAGATGAAATAGTAACTGACTATCTAAACCATCAATATCCAATAACTATACCCGTTATCTTTCAAGTTGCCTCTTTGTTGGCTGCACTCGTTCACCCCGGTCACATAGTTATCTATGCTCCCGGGGATTCGCTCCCTTGCCGTCGCGATGCACCTTGAAATCCATAGGGTATATAATAAGTTTAATAAGAGAAATTAATATTTTTATCCGTAATTCTGATGATGTAGAAAAAGATTTTCATAATTTAAATTACGATGAATTTGTTCCTGAATTATGGGAAACCACTGCGTTAGACTTTCTAAATCAGGTATCAAAATTAGCACAAGAATATTTGGATAAAGATAACTAATCATAGTCATTTTTAATGTGATAGTAAATAAAGAGGTAAAATATAATGGAAATGAGAGAAAAATTGCAGTACATAGATAAGCTTACAAATGCTATTGATAGGAATGATTTTGAATTATTCCACAACATACTCAATGAGTTGCAAGGAAATTATCTTAATGTCGCACCGCTAATGTTATTAGACAATATTAATCGTCTTATCTATGCCGCCCAAAATATAAAAGGATTTTTTAGTATCCGTCATTATGATACCGATGAACCAAAGTTATGTGAAACTATTTCCGCCGTATTAGAACATCTGAATCAGTCATCAAAAATAATGCAAAGTTATATAAACAAACAACATGAAAAGGACAAATAAATCAACTTTGTATCCATGAAATTTTCAAATAAAAAACGCTTTTGAAGGTGAAAAATTAATTATATATCACACTTCAAAAGCGTCATTTAATAATAACGACCAGCCATATATTACCATAATAAAAAAACACTACAGAATATTATTATGATTTTCATGACCAGCATCCATAAAACCAATTAAATAATTATATCATCATGACTTTAATTATAATATATGGCAGACTGTATGTGGATTTTCTAAATTATATAATCAGAAAAGTGGAATATTATTTAGATAATAGTAAACAAATAACGGCTCCAAGTGAGAAAACTATGCAGAAAATCACATTAATTACGGGCGGATCTCGCGGCATTGGTCGCGCAACCGCGCTTTATCTGGCAGAGAAAGGGCATCATATTGGTATTGGTTACCACACTAATCAAGCTCAAGCGCTGGAAGTCACAGAAATCATCCATAAAATAGGCGGTAAAGCTATCGCCATTCAGGTCAATGTCGCTGATGAACAACAAGTCGTAGAATTCTTCCAAAGAATTGATAAAGAACTCGGATGTATAACCGGTTTGGTGAATAATGCCGGTATTCTCAAACCACAAGCATCAATTGAACAACTCACCGCTGACCGCCTGAATGATATTTTTGCCGTCAATGTTGTAGGCAGTTTTCTCTGTGCACGGGAAGCAGTTAAAAGAATGTCTTTCCGACATGGTGGACAAGGCGGCTCAATTGTCAATGTTTCATCCGCCGCATCCCGACTGGGATCGCCGCACGAATATATAGATTACGCCGCATCGAAAGGTGCAATCGATACTTTGACTATCGGCCTGTCTCTGGAAGTAGCCGATCAGGGAATTCGGGTAAATGCCGTTCGTCCCGGATTTATCTATACCAATATGCACGCCGATGGCGGCGAACCAAATCGCGTTGAGCGGGTGAAAAATTCCTTACCAATGAAACGCGGCGGGCAACCGAAAGAAGTTGCACAGGCTATAGCTTGGTTGCTATCGGATGAAGCTTCATACGTAACCGGGAATTTTATTGATCTGGCCGGAGGGAAATAACATTTAAAACAAGTATAGATTGAGCTGAATTTATCAATACATGGATAAAGAAACCAGAAAACAAAAGACGTCCTATATTTTCAATCACTCTGAATCAATATTTAGGATGTATTATTAATTAGTATGGGCTGACATATTGATAACAGAACTCATTGCTATTTTCTGAGAATAATATGCCAAAACGCCCATCTAACTGAATGCAGATAAATCTGCAACGACCAAAATCCTTAATACAACCAAGAGGTAAGTTATGAAAAACACTGACCCAAAACTTTATCAACATACGCCCACAGTTAGCGTCTACGATAATCGTGGCCTTACCATCCGCAATATCGATTTTCACCGCACTGTTGCGGGAGGAGATACAGATATTCGTATTACCCGCCACCAATATGATGCCAGAGGACACCTGAGCCAAAGCATTGATCCGCGTTTGTACGACGCCAAACAGACCGATAATTCGATAAATCCCAACTTCCTCTGGCAATACAATCTGACCGGCGATACTTTGCGAACAGAAAGTGCCGATGCCGGCCGTATCGTTGCCCTCAATGATATTGAAGGCCGTCAGGTATTGATCGTAACTGCAACTGGCGTCACTCAGACTCGACAATATGAAGCTAACACTCTGCCCGGCCGCCTATTATCCGTAAGCGAACAAGCTCCCGAAGAAAAGGCGCCCCGTGTTACTGAATATCTTATTTGGGCAAGTAATACACAAGCGGAGAAAGATCATAATCTTGCCGGCCAGTACGTGCGCCACTACGACACAGCAGGCATGACGCAACTGGAAAGTTTATCGTTGACAGAAAATATCTTATCTCAGTCCTGCAAGTTGTTGGCCGATGGTCAGGAAGCAGATTGGATGGGTAACGATGAAACCCTCTGGCAGACCAAATTCAATAACGAAACTTACACGACACAAAGCACCTTTGATGCTACTGGCGCGTTGCTGACTCAAACCGATGCAACAGGCAACATACAGCGTTTGGCTTACAATGTAGCCGGGCAGTTAAAAGGTAGCTGGCTGACATTGAAAAACCAAAGCGAGCAAGTCATTATCAAATCCCTGACCTACTCCGCCGCAGGCCAGAAACTGCGTGAAGAACACGGCAACGGCGTTATCACCGAATACCGCTATGAACCAGAAACTTTACGATTGATTAGCACGACGACCCGCCGTCAATCAGATAACAAGGTGTTACAAGATCTACGCTATGAACATGATCCGGTCGGGAACATTATCAGTGTTCGTAATGATGCAGAGGCCACCCGCTTCTGGCGCAATCAGAAAATAGTCCCTGAAAACATCTATACCTACGATTCCCTTTACCAGCTCATTAACGCAACAGGACGTGAGATGGCTAATATCAGTCAGCAAAGCAACCAACTTCCTTCACCAATCATCCCTCTGCCTACTGATGACAGCTCATATACCAACTATACTCGCAACTATAATTACGACCGCAGCGGCAATCTGATTCAAATCCGACACAATTCGCCCGCAACCCAAAATAACTACACCACAGATATAACTGTTTCCAATCGCAGTAACCGGGCAGTGCTGAGTTCACTGGCCTCAGATTCAACACAGGTAGATGCCTTGTTTGATGCTGGCGGCCATCAAAAAAAATTACTACCGGGGCAAGATCTGAGCTGGAATGCCCGTGGCGAACTACAACAGGTAACGCCAGTGAGCCGCGAAAATGCCAGTGATCGGGAGTGGTATCGTTATGGCAACGACGGCATGCGGCAGTTAAAAGTCAGTGAACAACAGGCAGGCAACAGCACGCAGCAGCAACGAGTGACTTATCTTCCCGGTCTGGAGTTACGTACAACGCAAAATGGAGCCTCGATATCGGAAGACCTGCATATTATTACCGTGGGGGCAGCCGGTCACGCACAGGTACGGGTTCTCCATTGGGAAACCACACCACCAGCCGGTATCAGCAATAATCAGCTCCGTTATAGCTATGATAATTTGATTGGTTCCAGTCAACTTGAACTGGATAATGAAGGACAAATTATCAGTCAGGAAGAGTATTATCCATTTGGCGGTACAGCGTTATGGGCAGCAAGAAACCAAATAGAAGCCAGCTATAAAATCCTCCGTTATTCAGGTAAAGAACGAGATGCTACCGGACTCTACTATTACGGCTATCGTTATTATCAACCGTGGGTGGGTAGATGGTTAAGCGCCGATCCGGCTGGAACAGTTGATGGACTTAATTTATATCGAATGGTGAAAAATAATCCGTCAACACTCATTGATATTTCTGGACTTAATTCTGAAACTCACAAGATTTTCGGGTTTAATATACAAATAGATAACCCAGAAGAATGGGAATCAACACAGATAAGAGTCAAAAACAAATTCTTGAATTTCGACTCCGTAGATACTTTAACGAAAGAAAGAAAACATGGGCTCAATGTACCAGAAGAATTATTCGATAGACAGATTGAAAAAGATGAATCGATATTAACCTTCAAAAAAGACCTACCCATAAGCTGTATTAGCAGCACAGAGTATACCCTTGACATCTTACATAACAAAAATGAGACTAAACCATTCCCCTACGAAAGTGAAGCCACAGTTGGAGCAGATCTGGGAGTAATAATGTCCGTGGAATTTGGAAATAAATCAATTGAAAACGCATCAGACATAGATTTAAAAGAAGACGTTCTACCATTAAGAAAATCCACGGATAAAACAGTCCTGCCAGATTTAAAACAAGGGTTAATGATAGCAGAGAAAGTAACAAGTAAAGGGAAAGCGTATCCTTTTCATTTTGGTGCCGCAATAGCTGTTGTATACGATAAGGAGAAAAAAGTAGCTGCTTCAATTCTGACAGATCTATCTGAGCCTGAAAGAGAGGAAGGAGCTCATTTACAAAGCTCAAAAACGGTAAACGCAATGTTTATCACAAACGTAAATGAATTTAGAGGCCATGATTACCCAGAAAGTAAATATAGTATCGGATTAGTTAAAGCTGAAAAACGTCAGCCGGTAGTAACCAAAAAGCGGGCACTCCCAGAAGATGCCCCGTCATCATCCAGAAATAAAAAATTGCATGTACATTAATCTCTGTGCCTTAATCAAAGGTTCTGTACATAAGCTCGTATAACTATTATCTCACTAAAGGTGACCATGCAAACGGTCACCAAACTCAATAATAAAACCATCACGAATCTGATTAACCCAACCAATTAAAAATAGATTTTGAAATAACAGTCACAAAAATATCGCCTGGATCACACTTTAAATAACAAAGCCTCCTTCCCAACGAAAAGTACCAGCGAACCTTCCGAAAATCTATTCAAGAAACGCCGTTCTAAAGCTTCAATTAAGAAACACAAAACAAACATTAAATTAACATTTCCGTGCCGATATTGATTGGCGCTTTTTATGACGACTGTGAGGTAGACATGAAACCAGAAGATTTTCGCGCCGACAAAAAACGTCCTTTCACCGGTGAAGAGTACCTGAAAAGCCTTCAAGATGGCCGCGAAATTTACATTTATGGCGAACGCGTAAAAGATGTCACTACACATCCCGCATTCCGCAATTCTGCTGCTTCAATCGGTCAGTTGTACGATGCCCTGCACGCCCCGGAAACCCATGACGCCCTGTGCTGGAATACCGATACCGGCAACGGCGGGTATACTCACAAATTCTTCCGCTTTGCTACCAGTGCGGATGATCTGCGCCAACAACGTGATGCTATCGCGGAATGGTCACGTCAAACTTATGGCTGGATGGGCCGATCACCTGATTATAAAGCGGCCTTCGGCAACGTTCTCGGCGCATTCCCTGAATATTACGGTCAATTCGCGGATAACGCCCGTACCTGGTATAAACGTATTCAAGAAACGGGCGTTTACTTTAACCATGCCATTGTCAATCCACCTATCGATCGCCATAAACCCGCCGATCAGACACGTGATGTCTATATTAAACTAGAAAAAGAAACGGATGCCGGTATTATCGTCAGCGGCGCAAAAGTGGTAGCAACTAACTCAGCCCTGACTCACTATAACTTTATCGGTTTTGGTTCCGCACAAGTCATGGGAGATAACCCTGATTTTGCCTTGATGTTTGTCGCCCCAATGGATGCGGAAGGCGTGAAACTGATCTCCCGCGGCTCCTATGAATTGGTAGCAGGCGCAACAGGTTCCCCATTCGATTATCCCTTATCCAGCCGTTTTGATGAAAACGATGCGATTCTGGTGATGGATAAAGTACTTATCCCTTGGGAAAATGTCCTGATTTACCGTGATTTTGACCGCGCGCGTAATTGGGCAATTCAAGCGGGTTTCACCAGCCTGTTCCCATTACAGGCTTGTGTACGGCTAGCGGTGAAGCTGGATTTCATTACCGCCCTGCTACAAAGAAGCCTGGAGTGCACCGGCGTGATAGAATTCCGTGGCGTTCAGGCTAACTTGGGTGAAGTGGTTGCCTGGCGTAACCTGTTTTGGTCACTGAGTGACGCGATGTGGGCAGAAGCCAAGCCGTGGAAAGGCGGCGCTTATTTGCCGGATACTCAAGCAATACAAACTTATCGCGTTATGGCGCCAACGGCCTACACTAAGATTAAGAATATTATTGAAAGTAACGTCACCAGTGGCCTAATTTATCTACCATCCAGTGTACGTGATATGAACAACCCAGAAATTGATAAATATCTGGCCCGGTATGTTCGGGGTTCTAACGGTATCGATCACGTTGAACGTATCAAGATTTTAAAACTGATGTGGGACGCCATTGGCAGTGAATTTGGCGGCCGTCACGAGTTGTACGAAATCAACTATGCCGGTAGCCAGGATGAAATTCGGATGCAATGTCTGCGCCATGCTCATGGCTCTGGCAATATGAAAAAAATGATGGATATGGTTGATCGCTGCCTTGCCGATTATGATCAACATGGCTGGCGCAGACCACATTTATACAATAATAGCGATATTAACCAGTTAGATAAGCTGCTGAAATAATCGGTAGCAGGAGGCCAATATGTCTGTAGAAAATGAACATCGCCAGCACTTCAGAGATGCGATGGCGAGTCTGTCAGCAGCGGTGAATATCGTCACCACCGATGGCCATGCCGGATGCTGTGGCATCACTGCCACAGCGGTATGCTCAATCACCGATACGCCGCCCACGCTGATGGTATGCATTAACCGCAGCAGTGCTATGAATACCGTTTTTCAGGAAAATGGCCGCCTGTGCGTAAATATTTTAAACCACGAACAAGAATTGATGGCACGCCACTTTGCCGGTATGACCGGCGTCAGCATGGAAGAACGTTTTCGCTGGAATATCTGGCAGACAGGGCCATTAGGCCAACCGGTGTTAACCGGCACCCTCGCCAGCCTTGAAGGTGAAATCGAACAGGTGCAAGAAGTGGGGACGCATAACGTGTATCTGGTTCAGATTAAACATATCACGGTAAGCGAACAAGGCCACGGCCTCATCTATTTCAAGCGTAATTTCCGTCCAGTCATGTTGGAAATTGAAGCCGCCGCAGTTTAACTGCCCCCCATTAGGCAGTGATTGTTCTTCCACTATTCGGGCCCTGAGCGGCCTGAATAGCATTTCTTTGTCAACACCTCTATTCAGCCCTTTTCCTAATCATTTTTGGCATTCACCTGATGAATATACTATTAAATTCAATACTAATATCTTTATGTTAGTGTGATCACTAACTAGGAACATATTTTAACCATATAATAATCTACTGCCCTCCGATCACTTGAATAAAGTACATAAAAAAACCACTTTAGCGACAGATCATGTCACTGAATGTCACTGTACATTTCCAAGTGTATTTCAATCAATAATGACCAATCAGAGGCAATTAACTATGAATAAACCCGCATCCATCGGTTTATTACAACAACCCAAGCCGTTCTTTATGATTTTCTTCGTCGAGCTTTGGGAGCGATTCGGCTACTACGGCGTACAAGGCGTTCTCGCGGTCTACTTTGTACAAAAATTGGGATTTTCCCAGGAACAAGCGTTTATTACCTTCGGTGCATTTGCTGCGTTGGTTTTTGGTTTGATCTCTATTGGCGGCTATATAGGCGACCACTTACTGGGAACTAAACGAACCATTGTGTTGGGCGCCATTGTGCTGGCAATTGGCTACTTTATGACAGGCCTTTCTATCCTACACCCTGATTTAATTTTCTACGCACTGGGAACAATCGCCGTTGGTAACGGCCTGTTCAAAGCCAACCCAGCCAGCCTACTGTCTAAATGCTATCCACCCAAAGATCCTCGTCTGGATGGGGCTTTTACGTTATTTTACATGTCAATCAACCTTGGCTCGCTGTTCTCACTCGCTCTCGCTCCCGTTGTTGCGGAAAAATTTAGTTATGCCGTTACCTACAATATTTGTGGTATTGGTCTGATTATCGCGTTGTTGGTCTATATTTTCTGTCGCAAAACCGTCCGTAATATTGGTTCTGAACCCGACCATCGACCAATCAACTATAAAAACCTATTTCTGGTATTGGCGGGAAGCGTTGCGATGGTTTACGTCTGCGCATGGCTGATGCACAACGTGAAAATAGCGAATATTATGCTGATTACCCTCTCTGTCATCGTGGTGTTTATCTTCTTCCGGGAAGCATTAAAACAGGATAAAGCAGGCCGTAACAAAATGTTTGTTGCCTTCATTTTGATGCTGCAAGCGATTGTGTTCTTCATCCTATATGCCCAGATGCCAACTTCGCTAAACTTCTTCGCCATCCATAACGTTCACCATCAGTTGCTTGGTTTTAATATCAATCCGGTCAGTTTCCAGGCGCTTAACCCATTCTGGATTGTTGTTGCCAGCCCGATACTCGCCGTACTATACACTCACTGGGGCGCTAAAGGTAAAGACCTGACCATGCCAGCCAAATTTGCGGTTGGTATGTTCCTGTGCTCTTTAGGTTTCCTCACTGCCGCCGCTGCCGGTTTGTGGTTTGCAGATGAACAAGGTTTGACCTCTGCTTGGTTTATTGTTCTGGTTTATCTGTTCCAGGGCGTCGGAGAATTAATGATCAGCGCATTGGGCCTGGCAATGATTGCGGCCCTTGTTCCTCAGTACCTGATGGGTTTTATTCTGGGAATGTGGTATTTAACTCAAGCAACGTCCTCCTTACTCGGCGGCTATGTCGCAGCCCTGACGGCCGCACCGAAAGGTATTACTGACCCATTGCAAACATTACCAGTCTATACCAGCGTATTCGGCAAAATTGGGATTGCCACCTTTATCGTCGCTATCATCATGGCGGTCACCGTGCCGTGGCTGAACCGTATGATGAATGAAAAACAAAAAATATGATTTGATCTAAAATAAAAAACCTCGCCACAGGAGGAAATCCCGCTCATGTAACCTGCTCCCACAACTCAATCACCAGTGATAGTGGGGGCTTCTTATGACCTCGATTAGCCGTCGCTAATCGCTTCCGTGTCAGCGGGATCTGGCAAACCGATAGCCTGCCTAGCCAGCAGTTGATACAGGAAGTGGAAAACAGAGAAGATTAAAAGGACGAAAAACATTATTACATTCTCCCTTTCCAATCGTTTGCTTCACTCATCACAAAATATTAATCATCTTACTTTTCATAAAACACCATTCAAAACAATATTAAATTGCCTTCAAAACTAGTCATATGGAATCCCTCACCGGCATTTTTGTAATAAGCAAGGAATTCCATTAGTCAAATGAACATCTAGAATTTAGTAGCTTTGAACATTACGAAAGGCGGGTAATATCGTAGACTTTCAGTATCCTTTGAAACATCAGCGTCACTGTGTTCAAAAAGCTCAATAGTTTTGAACCCGGCCTCGCTCAAAATTTTGTAATATGTCTCTTTATGCCAATGCGTATCTGAAATCTTAAAAATACTTCCATTTGGCATATCTAAATACACTGGCTTGCTTTCCCCATCACTATATTTTTTATTTAGATCACCGCTCATGAAAGAACTGAACTTAATCCCAACGGAATCCGGATTGGTATCCAATACGTAAAAAATGCCGCCAGGTTTTAATGTCCTGTGAACTTCCTTAGCGATTTTCAAAAGATCAGACTTTTTACTGTTAGTAACGAACACGTAACAGCATATAGCTGCGTCGAAAGTATTATCATCGAAGTTAAGGACATCAGTTGTGATTTGATGATAAAAACTATTGCCACGATTGATGTTGCTGGAGGCTTTGTCCACCATAGTTTGTGAAATATCCACTCCCGTTACCATCTTTATGCCTCCAGCAATTAGCCGACGTGACACTTTCCCACCACCACAACCATAATCAAGAACCGATACGTTTTGTCCCAAACTCTCCTTAAGGTTCTCAATCAACGGCGTGTACCCAAGTCTTTCCTCCAAATAATCATCATATTGATCGAATAAGTTTGAAGCCTCTTCATTCATCCAGTCAGTATTCATTTGTCATCTCATATTCATTTATGTGTAGTAATAACCAAAAAAGGTCTAGATTTACCTATTTCAGCCCATTCATATTGAGTTCAGTCACAATATTCTCTTTTTTACAGGAGGTTTATCGTATATATAACCAATCAACTTCAACCCTGCATCTTCAAGTTAATTAGGTATATTACCACTCCAAAAATAGTTTTAAAAAAAACAATAACTATATTCATTAAAAATCATTACTTTATATAGAATGATATATAGTCGAGATAATTA
>NZ_JAPFCD010000084.1:0-14017 GCF_026153155.1 Photorhabdus aballayi
CGATTTGGTCGAATGCGCGAGCGCTACCACCGTAGGTTTTAGCCAGTACGGTAGTGATGGCGGCAGTCAGGGTAGTTTTACCGTGGTCAACGTGGCCGATAGTACCAACGTTAACGTGCGGTTTTGTACGTTCAAATTTTTCTTTAGACACGACTCTATTCCTTAATATCGCTCCCTCATCATATAGGAGGGAGCAGAATCTAGATATTAAACCCGAAAAACTTATTTAGCTTTACGAGATTCGATAATAGCCTGAGCGACGTTGCTCGGCGCTTCATTGTACTTCAGGAACTCCATAGAGTAAGAAGCACGACCTTGGGTCTGAGAACGCAGGTCAGTAGCATAACCAAACATTTCAGATAATGGTACCTGAGCACGTACGATTTTGCCGGTAGTCATATCTTCCATACCGTCAATCATACCACGGCGGCGGTTTAGGTCACCGATAACGTCACCCATGTAATCTTCTGGCGTTTCAACTTCAACTTTCATGATAGGTTCCAGCAGAACTGGTTTCGCCTTCATAAAGCCTTCTTTGAAGCCCATAGAACCTGCGATTTTGAACGCCATTTCAGAAGAGTCGACTTCGTGGTAAGAACCATCGAACAGCGCCACTTTCACGTCAACAATCGGGTAACCGGCCAGAACACCATTTTTCATCTGTTCCTGAATACCCTTATCTACTGCCGGGATATATTCTTTAGGAACAACACCGCCAACGATTTCGTTAGCGAATTCATAGCCTACGCCACCTGGTTCCATTGGCTCAATACGCAGCCATACGTGACCAAACTGACCACGACCACCAGACTGACGAACAAATTTACCTTCTTGTTCAACAGTAGAACGGATGGTTTCACGGTAAGCAACCTGAGGTTTACCGACGTTCGCTTCAACTTTGAATTCACGACGCATACGGTCAACCAGAACATCCAAGTGAAGCTCACCCATACCAGCGATAATAGTCTGACCAGATTCTTCATCGGTAGACACGCGGAATGATGGGTCTTCCTGAGCCAGACGACCTAAAGCGATACCCATTTTTTCCTGGTCAGCTTTAGTTTTCGGCTCGATAGCAACAGAGATGACTGGCTCTGGGAATTCCATACGCTCCAAGATAATTGGCGCGTTGATATCACACAGCGTATCACCGGTAGTCACATCTTTCAGGCCAATCGCAGCAGCGATGTCGCCTGCACGAACTTCTTTAATTTCTTCACGTTTATTAGCATGCATCTGAACGATACGGCCAAAACGCTCTTTTTTGTCTTTCACTGGGTTAAGAACGGTATCACCGGAATTAACTACACCAGAGTAGACACGGAAGAAGGTCAGGTTACCAACGAATGGGTCAGTAGCGATTTTAAACGCCAGTGCCGAAAATGGTTCGCTGTCGTCAGAATGACGCTCTGCCGGCGTATCTTTACCGTCTGGCAGAATACCTTTAATGGACTCAACATCCGTTGGCGCCGGCAGGTACTCAATAACCGCATCCAGCATTGCCTGAACACCTTTGTTCTTAAATGCAGAACCACAGGTAACCAGGATGATTTCGTTAGTCAGAACACGATGACGCAGACCAGCTTTGATCTCTTCTTCAGTCAGTTCTTCACCGCCAAGGTATTTTTCCATCAGCTCTTCTGATGCTTCCGCAGCGGCTTCAATCAAATTGTTACGCCATTCTTCCGCCAGATCCTGCATATCAGCTGGGATATCTTCATAAGCGAAGGTAGTTCCCTGATCTTCATCGTTCCAGTTGATGGCTTTCATTTTCACCAGGTCAATAACACCGGTGAACGCATCTTCTGCGCCAATGGCTAATTGCAGAGGTACTGGGTTCGCCGCCAAGCGAGTTTTGAGCTGCTCGACAACGCGTAAGAAATTCGCGCCCATACGGTCCATTTTGTTAACGAACGCGATACGTGGAACTCTATATTTATTCGCTTGACGCCATACGGTTTCGGACTGTGGCTGAACACCACCAACCGCACAATAAACCATTACGGCGCCGTCAAGAACACGCATGGAACGTTCTACTTCGATGGTGAAGTCAACGTGCCCTGGGGTGTCGATGATGTTGATACGGTGCGCGTCAAACTGCTTAGCCATACCTGACCAGAAAGCAGTTGTTGCTGCGGAGGTGATGGTAATACCACGCTCCTGCTCCTGTTCCATCCAGTCCATAGTAGCAGCGCCATCATGAACTTCACCGATCTTATGGTTTACACCAGTGTAGAACAGAATACGTTCGGTAGTGGTGGTTTTACCGGCGTCGATGTGTGCACTGATACCGATGTTACGGTAACGTGCAATGGGTGTTGTACGAGCCATTTGATTCCTCTATATCCTAGGACGTTCAATGTAAATCTGGGTGGCAGAGCAGCCACCCAGGGCATCATCACTACGACGGAATTACCAACGGTAGTGTGCGAACGCCTTGTTAGCTTCTGCCATACGGTGAACGTCTTCACGTTTCTTAACAGCAGTGCCTTTATTTTCGGCTGCATCAGATAATTCGTTCGCCAGGCGCAGGGCCATAGATTTATCACCGCGTTTACGAGCAGCTTCAACGATCCAGCGCATTGCTAACGCATTGCGACGAACCGGACGAACTTCAACTGGTACCTGATAAGTAGAACCACCAACACGGCGAGATTTAACTTCCACGGTTGGACGCACATTATCCAATGCGAGTTCAAACGCTTCCAGATGTTCTTTACCAGAACGCTGAGCCAGGGTCTCAAGCGCACTATATACAATTGCTTCCGCAGTAGATTTTTTACCATCTACCATCAGGATATTGACAAATTTGGCCAGTAATTCAGATCCGAACTTTGGATCTGGCAAAATTTTACGCTGACCAATTACACGACGACGTGGCATGGAAATACTCCGTTTCGAATTCAGGGTTGTCCAAAACTCTACGAGTTTATTTTGACATTAAGGTAAATAATGTTTGGCCTTACTTAACGGAGTACCATTAAGCTTTTGGCTTCTTCACACCGTACTTAGAACGACCTTGTTTACGGTCTTTAACACCGGAACAGTCCAGTGCGCCGCGAACAGTGTGGTAACGCACACCTGGCAAGTCTTTAACACGACCGCCACGGATCAGAATTACGGAGTGCTCTTGCAAGTTGTGGCCTTCACCACCGATGTAAGAAGAAACTTCGTAACCGTTAGTCAAACGCACACGACATACTTTACGCAGTGCAGAGTTTGGTTTTTTAGGGGTGGTAGTATATACACGAGTACATACGCCACGCTTTTGCGGGCAAGCTTCCAGAGCAGGAACGTTGCTTTTTGCAACCTTCATGCTGCGGGGTTTGCGCACCAGCTGGTTAATAGTTGCCATTATTAAAAAAACTCCTGGTTTTTTTGCTTCGTAAACACGGATTAAATCTCTTGTCTGCCCAACGGCAAAACACGAGGACGCGGAATTTTATGGCTGACTCATCAGGGTGTCAAGAAATATACAGCTTTTTCTCAACTACCAGGCGAATTGTTGATGATGTTTTACCGTCAGATTAACAAAGTCAGTATAGTCGATCACTTGCACTTTGTCTGAAACCTGTCCGTTCAATCCCCGCGCCTCAATATCTTCTTTCAGCACATACAAGGTAACACCACAACTGATCAGAGTCGGCAGATAGCAATTACCTTCAATTCCTGCCAGTACACCATCCTGAATAAACAGGATGTCATCACCACTGGCAAGCAGCTTAAATATCACATTGAAATCACATTGATAAGGCGATCGGCTAACAGTATATAGCATATCATTGTCCTTCCAACAGCTCAGAATGTCAGCACGACATCATAGTCAACCAACTTCTCACGGAGCGTTTCTGCGGGTATCACTTTCGTATCCAGAACAAAACGATTGATTGAGCTTAACCCACGCATTACAAGGTCTTCCTGGCACAAATAACATTCGTCAATATCGTACAAAGGCAATACCTTAAAAGTAGCGATATAGTTTCTGGCAAGAATTCTGTCAGGCTGCTGATCCGGTAGTAGTTGGAGTACGCCGTCAGAAATAAAAAATACACCTATCTTTTCTGTTAATGCCGAAGTTGCCAGTAATGCATCTAAACCTTCCCTACCCCTTGCATCACCATGAGGTGCTTTAGTGAAGACAAAAGCAATTTTTTTCATTTTTGCCTCTCAGAATTGCACCACACGGTCGCAAGTCAACATAGCCTCAGCCAGTGTTCCCAATCCACTTAATTCAAACCCTTCTGCCAGGTTTGCTACTGGTAAATTCAACTCATTGGCCTGTTGAACATCAAGAACGCCACGGCGAAGGGCAGCGGCTATACAAATATGCATGCTAAACCGGCGCTCCTTTGCCATCACCTGCCATGCGCTAACCAAGTTAAACTCATCACTGGCGGGCGCAGTCAACTGATTGCCGTTATAAACCCCTTCCCGATAAAAAAATACGGTATTAAGTTTATGCCCCATCGAAATTAAGGCTTGCGCGAATTGGTAAGCGCTGCTGGCTTGTTGGGCGCCATATGCGGGCCCCGTAACCAGCAGACAATAAGACAACGAAGACATTACCGCTCAGGCCCTAAACATTCACCATTTTTAAACTGGCGAATATAGAGATACACAGTATGTTTAGAAATATTTAAACGCTCAGCAACCTGATTGATTGCATCTTTAATATCAAAAATGCCTTTCTCATAGAGATTCAGAACCACCTGCCTGTTTTTGGCATTATTGGATACACTGCGATCAATATTGACTTCTTCGATAGTATATTCCAGCGTTTGCGCAACCAAATCATCCACGGATGAGGCAAAATTTACATTCGGTGCGACATCATGTGTTTCCTCTGGAATAAATGTTTGAATAATTTCAGAGAAAGGAACATCAAGATTCATATTAATGCACAGGAGACCGATCACTCGGCGATTCCGGTTGCGGATCGCAATCGTGACTGACTTCATCAGTGAACCGCTTTTCGCCCGGGTAAAATAGGCTTTGGATGCACTACAATCTTCGTCTGTGATGTCATGCAACATACGCAACGCAAGATCAGTAATAGGTGAACCTATTTTACGACCTGTATGTTCTCCGTTAGCTATTCTGACGGCTGAACATTTAAGATCTTCCAATGAGTGAAGGACAATCTCGCAATGCCCACCAATCAGCATAGCCAAGCCATCAACCGCGGCTTCATAAGATTTTAAAATTTCGTGGTCCGTTTCAGTAAACGGTTGGTTTTCCAGTAAATCGACATCACCAGATAATAACGGGTTAGACATTCAATACACCATCCTTCAAACGCAGACAACGTCTTGCTAAAAATACAACGTGATAAACCTATAAAAATTTCTTGTGAAAATTCAATTGTTGCAGCTTAACAGAGATCTTAATCAAAGATCTTTGCATTCACATGAAATATTGACGTTAAAACCACATGACATCATCGTCAAGCCATTGCTATTCAGACATTTGGTCTCTATCACAGCTTTCAGTAACAAAAAACCGTTGACAGAATCTCTACCAACGGTTTTATCCGTATTCATCAAGCTATTTAGCAAATAGCTTACTTAGCTTTGGTATCCGCTTTAACATCCAACAACTCAATATCAAATACTAATGTGGAATTTGCAGGAATGCCCGGCAGATCCGCTTTACCATAGGCCAGCTCTGGTGGAATAACCAGTTTAATTTTTCCACCTTTTTTCACATTCTGTAAACCTTCTGTCCAACCAGGGATAACGCTATCCAAGCGAATAGAAAGCGGCTCATTACGCTTATAGGAGCTATCGAACTCTTTACCATCAATCAATGCGCCCCGGTAGTTCACAACTATCGTGTCGCTTGCCACAGGTTTCTTACCACTGCCGTCCTTTTCTATTTTATACAAAAGGCCGGTTTTGCTCTTAACAACGCCTTTTTCCTTAGCAAATTCTTCACGATATTTAGCACCTTTAGCTTCATTCTCGCGAGCTTCTTTTTCCATCTTAGCTTCAGCGGCAGACTTCACTTTCCCTTCAAATGCACGCAGCGTATTTTCAATTTCGCTGTCAGTCAGTTTGCTTTTATTATTGAAAGCATCCTGCACACCCGATAACAATTGATCTTTATCCAATGGGATACCCAGAGATTTCTGTTCTTTCAGGGTGTTTTGCATATAACGCCCTAAAGATGCGCCCAGAGCATAAGCATTTTGCTGATCTTCTGTTTTAAATGCGCTGTTCAATTCCGTGCTACTCTGACTATCTGCTTTAGCCGCCAACGCCTGAGGGGCGCTGAAAGCCATAGCTAATGTGGTAGCAAGCAGGGTAACTTTAAACAATGATTTCATCTGTTTCTCCAATAGCTTTGGGGGATTTTACCGTCAGCAAAAGTTATGCAATCAAGTCACTATAACCGTCTACAGGAGCACAACACAATATTTGCTGTTTTTAGTGCCCCAAAGTTATTAGGACAACATGAATGATAAGAGGTTTCATAATAACCGCATTTCACAGAATATTCTGGGCATAGTAGGCTACTCTTAATTAATATGAGGCATCTAACACAGGCAATATAGGACCTGAAACAGGAGAAAATCATGGATCTGTCAAAATTAGAGCAACGGCTTGAGCATTTGGAAAGTCGAATTGCCTTTCAAGAAATAACTATCGAAGAATTAAATCAGGTAGTGACTAAACAGCAAATGGAGATAACTAAATTAAGAGAGCATTTGCGGTTGATGACAGAACGATTAAAAGCCGCTCAACCTTCGTTGGTCGCTTCACAATCTGAGGAAACACCTCCACCTCATTACTAGTAGTAAGATTTTAAACGACAATAAATTAGGGCAAGCATTGAAACTAACTACGCCAAACTTGCCCCGCTTTTTTAAATATTAAAAATGCACTATCTGCTTTAGCTTATCAGTGGCAACTGCCGCCACCGCAGCATCCGTGTCCTTCATCATGATGGTGATGATGACCGTCGTCATGGCCGTGACCACCACAGCAACCGCCTTCGCCATGCTCGTGACCATGAGCGCCATGAACATGACCATGAGCCAACTCTTCTTCTGTCGCTTCACGAATGGCAATGACTTCAACATTGAATTTCAGATTCTGACCAGCCAACATATGGTTACCATCAACCACAACATGCTCATCTTCAACCGCTGTAATTTCTACAGGTACTGGCCCCATATCGGTATCAGCCAAGAAACGCATGCCGACTTCCAGTTCATCAACCCCAACAAAGACATCTTTTGGCACACGCTGAACCAGATTGTCATCATACTGGCCATAAGCATCATCAGCCTGCACGCTGACATCAAAATTCTCACCCGCCTCACGGCCTTCTAGCGCCTTTTCCAAACCGCTAATCAATGAACCACGGCCATGCAGATAGTCCAACGGCGCACTCGCCGGTGCCTCATCAACTAAAACACCATCTTCTGTTCTTACTTGATAAGCCAGGCTGACTACCAAGTCTTTTGCTACTTTCATGACATCTCCTACCCGTGGGTCTAAAAATTTTTACCGATTGTAGCGGAATTTTCAGTCTCTGTACTCACTCGCGCTAATATTCACATAATTATTGTGGGGTAAAAATACCAATAACCTGCTCCTGCTTTCTGACATGAGAGGTCACTTTCTCATCAGTCTGGCGTTGTTGGTGACCACAATGGACACATTCCACCACGTCAACCCGATCTTCTTGCCACATTGCTAGTGTGTCCTGAGAGTGACATTCTGGGCAGACAGCACCAGCAATAAATCTCTTACGACTTACTGACATGATTTGCTCCGCTATTATTCATGTATTCACGCTCATCCCAACCATCCGGTTGGCGACGTTCATTTAGCATTTCCCGTTCGAACAGCTCTTCCAGTTCCCGCCGCGCCTCTTTTATACGAGATATGTGAGCTACATCACCCTGTAGTTGCGGCATAAGTTCTCTCAGCATCCGCATATCTAACCGCTGGAAATGTTGTTTTGCACGATTAGCTTTATGCGGATGCATTCCCAATTCAACTAAGGTCTTACGCCCCAGTTCCAGAGCGCTGGAGAAAGTTTCACGGGTGAAATTCGCTATTCCACTTTGCAACAATTCATGCGCTTCCAAACGCCCTCTGGCCCGCGCCATAATGCGCAAATTCGGAAAATGTTTCTGGCACAAATGAACGATCATCATGGTATCTTCCGGCTCATTACAGGTGATGACTATCGCTTTGGCTTTATCCGCGCCTGCCGAACGTAGCAGCTCTAATTCAGCCGCATCGCCATAATAAACTTTATAGCCATAACGCCGCATCGTACTCACAGCGCTGACATCGCGTTCTAACACCGTTACACGGATTTTATTCACCATTAGAAGGCGACCGATTACCTGTCCGAACCGGCCAAAGCCCACTAAAATCACCTGCGGATCATCATTTTCCACAAAGGGCTGTTCATCCGTCTCATCTTGGGCATTATAACGGCGTGCCAGAATAGCATCTATCAATTGCATGACAAGGGGCGTTGTCATCATCGATATTGTCACCACCACCAGCAACAAAGCCATTTGCCCACTATTGAGCACATGCTGGCTCAGTGCAGCCGAAAACAGAACAAAGGCGAATTCTCCCCCCTGACTGAGTACGCCGGAAAATTGCAAACAGGATGAACCCCGTAAGCCGGCACTCATTGCGATAAGATAAAGAACAATGCCTTTCACAATCACCAAAACCAGCACACCAAGTAATACTTCGGACAAATGTATTAGTAGTACCCCTAGATTCAGAGACATACCGACCGAAATAAAAAACAGCCCCAACAGTAATCCTTTAAACGGCTCTATGGATATTTCCAGTTCATGGCGATATTCGCTATCTGCCAGTAATACGCCAGCGATAAAGGTTCCCAGCGCCATAGAAAAACCGAGCGCCTCCATAAACAGCGCCGAGCTGAGCACCACCAGTAATGCCGCGGCAGTAAATAACTCACTGACTCCAGCTCTGACAACCAAACGAAATAGCGGACGCAACAGATAACGGCCACCGAGCAACATGCCAGCAAAAGCAGCAATTTTTAACGCTATTAGATACCAGTCGCTGGATGCTGTTCCGCCTGCCAACAGCGGGATTAATGCCAAAGCCGGAATCACCGTCATGTCCTGAAACAGCAAAACCGAGAACCCAAGCTGCCCGCCTTCATTGCGGTTCATGCCCTTCTCTTTCATCAGTTGCAGAGCCATTGCCGTTGAGGACATGGCCATACCGATACCACCGATAACCGCCGCTTGCCATGAAAAATCGGTCAGATATAGCAGCACAGCCAACACACTCGATGTAAAAATAACCTGAGCCGCACCGACGCCAAAAATAGATCGCCTCAGTTGCCAAAGTTTAGAAGGGTTAAGCTCAAGGCCGATGATAAACATCAGGAAAACAATCCCCAATTCCGAGAAATGAAGAATATCATCAACATCCCGGATAAAACTCAGCCCCCACGGACCAAGGACAATCCCTGCCAATAAATAACCCAATACGGCCCCAATTCTGCACTTCTGTGCGATGGGTACTGCCACGACGGCAGCAAATAAAAACAATACACTGGCGCTCAATTGCGCTGAATGCTCCATAACTATAGCCCTCCTAATGACAATGGCGATTTGAGCCATTCACGATAAGCATTAGCATGGATGGCAAGAAGTTCAGGTTTTTGACGGCGCGCCCAATAAATAATGATCGGTGATAACCAATGCATACGGCACATAGCGGCGGTGAGTTCAAAAGGACGCAGGATCTCTTCCATTGGATAGAGATTATACCCATCAGCTCGGAAAGCGCCTTCCGGTTCGCCAGTGGTAATCACCGAACGCCAATATTTTCCCTGTAATGCCAACCCGGCAATACCGCTGGCAAATTCCCTCGTCAACACACGATCCATCCATTCCTTTAATAAAGCAGGACAACTGTAGGTATACAGCGGGTGTTGAAAGACAATCACCTGATGTTCTCGAAGTAGCTGTTGCTCATAGTGAACATCAATAAAAAAATCTGGATAAGCTCCATATAAGTCGTGGACCGTAACATGCTCTAAACCCTGCACAGGTTGTAACAAAACACGATTTGCTACTGAATCCTGTGGCTCAGGATGGGCATACAGCAGCAGGACTTTAGGCGGCTGCAACATCGTTCCCTCCTCAAGAACGTGTCAGGACACGTATTTTCCGTTAACATGCATACAAAGTTACAAAATTAAGACGCTTATTATCTGTTACTGCTAATTTAACATATTTTATACAAACGATACTTATGATTGTTTTCTCTTCATTACAAATTCGTCGCGGAACCCGTGTCTTGCTGGATAATGCCAGCGCCACTATTAATCCCGGACAGAAAGTGGGTCTGGTAGGGAAAAACGGCTGTGGTAAATCTACTCTACTTGCATTATTAAAAAACGAGCTTCAGGCTGAAGCAGGAACATTCACTTTTCCCAGTAACTGGGCACTCTCTTGGGTGAATCAAGAAACGCCTGCCTTGGAAATACCTGCTCTAGAGTATGTTATTGATGGTGATCGTGAATTCCGTCAACTGGAGCAACGGTTACAAATAGCCAATGAAAAAAATGACGGTAACCTGATCGCTCACCTGCACAGTCAATTGGACACAGTTCAAGCCTGGACTATCCGTTCAAGAGCATCAAGCCTGCTGCACGGCTTAGGTTTCTCTCAAGAGCAACTTGATCAACCTGTACGTGCATTTTCTGGCGGATGGCGCATGCGCCTCAATCTAGCTCAAGCACTACTCTGCCGTTCTGATTTGCTGTTGCTTGACGAACCGACTAACCACCTTGATCTGGATGCGGTTATCTGGTTGGAAAAATGGCTGAAAAGCTATCCCGGAACATTAATCCTTATCTCCCATGATCGGGATTTTCTCGACCCGATTGCCGATAAGATCCTTCATATAGAGCAACAATCGCTGTTTGAGTACAGCGGCAACTACTCATCTTTTGAACGCCAACGCGTGACCAAACTGGCGCAACAACAGGCTCTTTATAAAAGCCAGCAAGAGAAAGTAGCCCATCTGCAAAGTTATATCGACCGTTTCCGGGCCAAGGCCAGCAAAGCCAAACAGGCTCAGAGCCGTATCAAGATGTTAGAACGGATGGAGCTGATCGCCCCTGCCCACGTTGATAACCCATTTCATTTCAGTTTTCGTAAACCGGAGAGTCTGCCAAACCCCCTCCTGAAAATGGAAAAGGTCAGCGCAGGCTATGGCGAACGGACCGTTTTAAATTCCATCAAACTGAATCTGGTTCCCGGCTCCCGCATTGGTCTACTTGGCCGTAATGGCGCGGGTAAATCTACGTTGATTAAATTGCTGGCTGGTGAACTGCAATCTCAGAGTGGAGAAGTCGAATTAGCTAAAGGGATCAAACTGGGGTATTTCGCTCAACATCAACTGGAATATTTGCGTGCGGATGAATCGCCATTACAGCATCTAGTCCGTATTGCGCCACAGGAAACAGAGCAGCAACTTAGGGATTATCTGGGTGGCTTTGGTTTCAAAGGCGATCAAGTGACTGACCCGAGTGGGCGCTTTTCCGGAGGAGAAAAAGCACGTTTAGTTTTGGCTCTGATGGTCTGGCAACGTCCTAACCTTTTGTTACTTGACGAACCAACGAACCATCTCGACCTGGATATGCGTCAAGCACTGACAGAAGCGTTGATCGACTTTGACGGTGCATTGGTTGTGGTTTCCCACGATCGGCATCTATTACGCTCAACAACAGATGAGTTGTATCTGGTTCATGATGGCCGGGTAGAATCATTCAATGGCGATTTAGAAGATTATCAACAATGGCTGACAGATCAACAACGTCAACAAAATCAGCAAATACGTGAAAACAACGATAAGGAAAAAGAGACATCTAGCCAAAGCGCTCAGGAAAGAAAAGATCAAAAACGGCGTCAAGCTGACTTCCGTAACCAAACGCAACCACTGCGCAAACAGCTTGCTGATCTGGAAAAACAGATGGAGAAACTGGGTAACGAGCTGGTCGCACTAGAAAATCAACTTTCAGACAGCGCTATCTATGATAACAGTCGTAAAACTGAATTGACTGAATACCTGCAAAAACAAAATCAGACCAAATCAAAACTGGAAGAAATTGAATTAGCATGGATGGAAATTCAGGAGCAACTTGAAAAAATGACGCAAACGTTTGAAGGATAAATGATTTCATAAATTATCATTCAATAAGAGAATAAAGCGGAGAAAATAATCCGCTTTATTTTCAATAATATCCATACAGCTTCATTACTGAAAAAACCAATTCCACACTATGAAAAAATAAGGTCAGATAAAATAGTCTCTTTCTCTTTGAAATGAATAAGAGGCAATTTCACCATATAAATAACCCCTATTTTCTTCATTCACATACTATCAATAAATGAAGAGAATAATTCTGCTTCACTTATCAATCCATACTCAATAGCTGGGCTGCATAAAATGCCAAAATCAACCTCCATATCGGTTTTCAACACTTCTAATAAATCCAGATATTGTGATGGAATTGAACGGATAATTTTTTCCGGAATTAAAGAAAAACCATTACGTTTAATTATCAGTTCAATCATTACCATAATATCATTCGTTTTTAACATTAAATTCATATTATTATCATAAATAGAAAATGCGTTAATGCCATCAGTAAAATCAATGGGTATATCATCCTCATCCATGCCAATAAGCTGATATAACGATGCCATTTCAGCGCTTAATTCTGTCAAACTCCGCAGCCAATCACTGCCTTTTTTAAAAAGATAAACCAGTTTTTCAGTAAAAATCTTTCTAGGCATAAGTGATGAAGTTAATGGCAGCGGAACAATGGCGATATGTAATAAACCAGAGTTTAATAGATTCATTTGCTGCTCGAATGTCAGACCGGTAATGAGGACAAACACGACTTTTTCCTTCCTGCCTAGAAACATTCGCTCTTCCATTTTTCCAGAATCATAAATAGGAAAACAAGAGCTAACATAAAGGTAATGTGGCGAATCATCTTGCAAATCATGAGTAACCTGAATCTGAAACTGCTTAAAATGACCCAGTAATTTCTGAGCATTCTCAAAAGTTTTTTGTCCAAAATCAGTTAATCTGGTGCCACCTCGTCCTCTGGAAAACAAAAGCGCCCCGAATTCCTCTTCCAGTGCATTAATTTTCTTAGTCAGCGCAGGTTGTGAGATATGTAGTATTTGCGAAGCCTTGTGGTAATTAAGTGTTTCGGCTAATACGATAAAAGCTTTGATATTACGTATATCCATATCTCCACCATTTCAGGTTTATCTTTCATACGTTACTATTTCAATAACAACCAAACAATTTACACCTAACTTAAATTAGTTAAACAGAGATTAAACAACAATTATAAGATGATCAATTAATTTATTATAAAAATGTTGATAATAATTTATTTATACCATAATTCCTTTCTGCTCTTTAAGACAAATGATTAAATAATTCATTTAAATTAAATACGTTAGAAGATAATAAATTTTCCGATTTTTAGGTGTTTTCCCTACAGTAACTCCTATGCATTCTGTTGCATGTATTTTCTACTATATAGGATAGAGGAATATAGCTATTAATCTTAATTTTTAAATCAAAATGAGGACGACTATACTAGATTGATTTTTCTCCTTCATCTGCTAATAAGACCAATATTAATCACATAATTTAATATCTTTTACATAGGTATTAGGCGACATCCAGGATATTCTTGGACATACTAAATAGTTTTCACTTTTTAATTTATAGTGCACATACAAAGATGTAGGAAAACTTAAAAAAAATGAAATAATGGCTATCGTCCCAAAACAGTTAACAAAACCATCATGATGCTTTGGAGAACGACCAGTTATACTGACAAAAATAACTGCAACCATATAATATAAAACCAAAGGAGAAGAAAAAAATATTATAACAACACTACCTGAGAATGTTATTTGTTCATCCATTTCAATTAAAGAAATTATATTTTCCCCTGTCAA